>JAIRXY010000100.1 GCA_031268055.1 Prevotellaceae bacterium
TCGCAACGCTACGCTGGACGAACGCTACCAGATGAAGCTGGGCTTTGATTATGTATTCTTGAACCACATTAAGCAAAACACGCCGGAAGATGCCGTTATCCTTTTCCCCTTGAAAAAGTGCACTACGGAAAAAGGCGGCGACAGTCAGCTATCGGGGAACATTAATAGCAAGTACTGGGTAACCCATTTTGTATACCCGCGCAGAATACTGTATAAGGATGAGCAGGAAACCAACTCGCGCTACAGCGACGTAACGCACGTGGCTATTGTTGCCGGACATGGCTATGAAGACCTGAATTATCCTGTAATGGAGCGATACTATTTTACCGTACTACCAAAAAACGCTGCTGAAAAATGATATACTTTGGACTATCTGTTACAACCATACTTGGGCTCTGCGTAGCGCTGAGTATTTCCCAACGCCTGAAAATAGTCGAGGCGCTGGGATTGGCATTTCTTATGGGCATAGGAATCCAAACCTTTTTAATGGTTTGCATGGACTGGGTAGGCATCCGATTGACAGCAACATCGGCGCTTACTTGTTCGGGATTGGTTATTGCCGGACTCTGTGTAAGCCTGTATTTTCGGTGGGCGTCGGTCAAGGAGTGGCTGCGCTACGTGAGCGCCTTTACCCGTCCTAAAATCAGCTGGCTGTGGGTACTTGCCCTACTTGCCATAGCGGTAGTTGTGGTGATGAACGTGGCAAAAACAATGTACTACCCTACGTTTGATACCGACAGCGTACGCGGGTTTAACCTGATAGGTAAAGTTGTTGCACACGATGGGACGCTTAAAAATTGTGGCCTGTATACCGACGCAAACTACGCGGAAATGCGCGGCTCCGTTTCCACTATGACGTATATGCCTCTTACTCAATTAGCGTATACCTACGTCTATCTGCTGGGCGCCGCAACATCCAAAATCATTAACGCCCTTCTTTTCATTTCATTTACGCTTGTATTTTACGGCTTAATGAGCCGTTTTGCTACGCACACGCTTGCTGCGATAGCCACATTCCTAACCCTTATTACACCCGAAATGCTGGGCTTTTCTTCGATGTCCGGTGTAAATGTTATACACGCCTTTTACGCTTCGTTGGGCATTATATTCTTCGCTACATGGTATTACAAAAAAATTCCGTCGCTGCTGTGGATTGCCGCGTGTATGCTAATGCTGAACAGCTGGAGTCGCACCGAAGGGATTGTATTCATTGGCGCTGCCGGCTGCGTATTCCTATGGTACAGCATTAAAACCAAGCAGTATAAAACCTTGCTCTTGCTTGCCGGATGCGGCCTGCTTCCCATAATTTTTTGGAATGTGTTTTTAAAGGTAAATCACATGGAGGGAGTACAGTCGGTGGTAGCAAAGCTGTTTTGGGATGGCGAAAAAGTAAGCATTATCATGAAAGAAATGTGGATACTGTTCAAATCCAACACTTTTTACGGAATCACCTTTGTTGCGTTTATTATAGTCTTGGCATCCAACGGATGGATGATTTTTAAAAAGTACGATCAGGTAGTGACCTTAATTTTAATAGGCCTGTCGTGGCTATTTTATACTATCCTGATTTATCAGGTCGACTACATCTGGGATTCGCTGGAAAATGTAATGAGGTATTCATATAAGCGGTTTTTGTTCTCGTTTGTTCCCTTGCTCTGGTTTTACATAGCCTCCAGCCATAATGTGAAGTGGCTGTTTGATAAAGTAGACGCCTTTTTATTCCCACTCAAAAAACAAGCGTAAATCTATGCACATACTATCCGTGATTGTACCGGCATACAATGAAGAAAAGACCATTCTTGCGCTGCTGCAAAAGGTAGCAGAAGTAGCGCTGATAAACGGCATGCAAAAAGAAGTGATTGTGGTGGATGACTGCTCTCACGATGCAACGAAGCAGCTGGTGCTACAGTATAAGGCGCAATACCCCGAACAAAGCCTCATATATTGCAGGCAGCCGGAAAATAAAGGGAAAGGAGCCGCTGTCCGCTTGGGAATAGCGCATGCTTCGGGCGATTGTATTATCATTCAGGATGCGGATTTGGAATGCGATCCGGAAGATTACAATGTGCTGCTACAGCCGTTTTTGATGGAAGATTTACAGGTGCTGTATGGCTCCCGTTTCCTGAAATCGAACAACAAACATTCCTATCGGCATTATTACCATTATCTTGGCGGACGTTTAGTAACGCTTGTTGCCAACATTTTGTACGGGCAGCGGTTGACCGATGAGCCTACCTGCTACAAGCTTTTTAAAGCCTCGCTCCTGAAATCAATACCCCTGAAATGTAACGGCTTTGAGTTTTGCCCTGAGGTAACGGCAAAAGTCGCTAAGCGCGGCATAAAAATCAGGGAAGTCCCCATCAGCTACTATCCACGCTCTATTGAGGATGGGAAAAAAATAAAGTATATCGACGGGCTGAAGGCAATTTGGACGCTACTCAAGTACAAATTTGTAAAGTAACCAATGGGCACATTCGAAATATTCCGGCGTCGGCAAAGGCGCTGGATTTTGTAAGAACACGGAACGTCAAGATGTAGAGGGTATTTTAGTCACTCCTCAAAAAAAGAGATAACCGCAATATTCAAGTTCGTAAAAAAAGGCTATATTTGTGCCTAATTATTTTCGATTTTAATTATTGTTTTTATAAATCATGAAGGTAGAGCAGGTAATGAGCCGGCTTCGCGCCAAGTATGGGCACGAAGCCGAATATTTGCAAGCAGTACAGGAAGTGCTTGAATCGGTAGAGGATGTGTATAACAGCCATCCTGAGTTTGAGGAAGCCAACATTATTGATAACCTCGTGGAGCCTGACCGCATTTTTACTTTTAAGGTGGTATGGCACGACGACAAGGGGCGCACGCAGGTAAATACAGGCTACCGCGTGCAGTTCAACAACGCCCTTGGCCCCTACAAAGGCGGCGTGCGCTTCCACCCTTCGGTAACCCTTTCGACGCTCAAGTTCTTGGGCTTTGAGCAAACGTTCAAAAATGCGCTTACCACGCTGCCTATGGGCGGCGCAAAAGGCGGAGCAGACTTTAGCCCCAAGGGTAAGTCGAGGAGCGAGGTAATGCGCTTTTGTCAGGCCTACATCACGGAGCTGTGGCGGCACATTGGCGCCGAAACCGACGTGCCCGCCGGAGATATTGGCGTGGCCGGACGCGAAATTGGATACATGTACGGATGGTACAAGAAGCTGGCGCGCGAAAATACCGGAGTCTTTACGGGCAAGGGAATAGGGTGGGGCGGATCGCTCATTCGTCCGGAGGCAACAGGCTTTGGCGCTGTGTACTTTGTGCAGCACATGCTGCACCTGCAAAAAACGGATATTAAGGATAAAACCGTCGCCATATCGGGATTTGGGAACGTGGCGTGGGGGGCAGCGCTCAAGGCTACCGAGCTGGGCGCAAAGGTGGTTGCCATCTCTGGGCCGGACGGCTACATCTACGACGAGCAGGGGCTGAACGCCGAAAAGATTGCCTACATGGTGGAGCTGCGCGATTCGTGCAACGACGTTGTTGCGCCTTACGCCGAAAAGTTTGCCGGAGCAAAATTCGTTGCCGACAAAAAGCCGTGGGAGCTCAAGGTGGACATTGCGCTGCCTTGCGCCATACAGAACGAGCTCAACGGCGACGACGCCAAAACGCTGATTGCAAACAAAGCGCTGTGCGTGGCCGAAACGTCAAACATGGGCTGCACGCCGGAGGCCATCAACGAGCTCATACGCCACAAGGTAATGTTTGCGCCCGGCAAGGCGGTAAACGCCGGTGGCGTATCGGTGTCGGGGCTGGAGATGTCGCAAAATGCCATGAAGTACAGCTGGACAAAAGAGGAGGTAGACCAAAAGCTGCACCAAATTATGAGCAACATTCACGAGGCATGCCTCAAGTTTGGCCGTCAACCCGACGGCTACATCAACTACGTAAAGGGAGCCAACATTGCAGGCTTTATGAAGGTGGCGCAGGCAATGCTGGAGCAGGGGGTTTGAGCAGCTTGTTCTCAACCCTCCACTACCCAACCTAACACAGCTAACCCCTAAAAAAATCTTACATGTTATTATCAATCTTTTTTCTGCTGCTGTACATAGCAACGCCGGCGCTGATTTTGCTGCTGTGCAAAAAATTCAAGCCTATACAAAAAATAGGCGAGGTGCTCATGGCCTACTTTGTGGGGGTGTTTTTGGCTGTGGCAATATGGATTTTTATACAGTCGGGGTTACTTGAGGGCGAACGCTTGGCAAGCCTTCGCAAGCTGCAATCTACCGTGTGCGACTTGGTCATTCCGTTTGCCATTCCGCTCATGCTTTTTTCGTCCGACTTTCGCCACCTGCGGAGGCAGCTTGGCGGCGCTTCCCGCGCCCTGCTGACGGGGCTGGTGGCGGTTGTGTGTATGACTATTACCGGAGCGCTCATTTTCCACTCGCATATACCGGATATGGGGAAAATTGCAGGCTTGGTAACCGGCGTCGAAACCGGAGGTACGCCCAACATGGTAGCCTTGCAGTTTGCCCTAAGGATTCCGGAGAATACGTTCATGCAGCTTCAGGCAAGCGATATGCTGGTATGCTTTTTCTACCTGCTGTTTCTTTTTTCGGTAGGCAAGGTGCTGCTGCGAAAATTTTTGCCAAAGTATAAATCACCGGCCGAGGGCAACGCTGCGGGCGTATCGGCGGGCGAGGGTGCGTACTACTTCATGCGCTCGCGCCACGGCTTGCTTCAAATGCTCAAATCGCTGGGAGTGTCCATCGCGGTGGTGCTGCTCTCCATTGGAGCTTCAATGCTGCTGTTTGGCGAAATTAAGGTGCCTTTCCTTATGCTTGCCATCACCACGCTGAGCATTGTGGCCTCCTTTGCCAAGCCGGTGCAAAATTTGCGCTACTCGTTCGACGTGGGCATGTTTTTGGTGCTCATCTTCAACATCGCTATTGCCTCTATGGTAGATTTTACGCAGTTCTTTAACGCCGAAATATACTACATTGCAGGCTACGTGTTCTTCTGCGTATTTGGCTCGCTGACGCTGCATGCCGTGCTGTGCAAGCTGTTTAAGGTTGACGCCGATACGTTCATGGTGGCCTCGGTAGCGCTGATTAATTCTCCGCCATTTGTCCCTGCGGTGGCGGCAGCTATCGGCAACCGGCAGGTGGTGCTGGTGGGCATTACGATAGGCATAGTAGGGTACGCTGTGGGCAACTACCTTGGGTTTATCGTTGCCGAAGTGTTGAGCAGAGCGCTGTGACGCTGTGCAATTAAAAAAATGGCAGTATTTAGCTTAGAAATTTTATGGCAAAAATAAGAGGTGCAATAGTAGTAGATACCGAAAAATGCAAGGGATGTGAGGTTTGCGTGGTATCGTGTCCCGTCAGGGTAATAGCGCTTGCGCAGGAGGTGAACGGCAAAGGATACCGCTACGCCTACATGCACCAGCCCGACGCCTGCACAGGCTGTGTAAGCTGCGCGCTGGTGTGCCCCGACAGCGTAATTACCGTTTACAAGGTAAAAACCGCTGCAAGTGAATAAAACAGTAAAAACTTGAGTATATATTTATGTCTGAGTTACGTTTGATGAAAGGCAATGAGGTTATTGCAGAGGCGGCCATACGCTGCGGCTGCGACGCCTATTTTGGATACCCCATAACGCCACAGTCGGAAGTGATGGAAACGCTGATGGAGCTGCGCCCTTGGGAAGCCGGCGGCATGGTTGTGCTGCAAGCCGAGAGCGAGGTAGCCTCTATCAACATGGTTTACGGCGCGGCAAGCACGGGCAAGCGCGCTATGACCTCGTCGTCCAGCCCCGGCATAAGCCTTATGGCCGAAGGCTTGTCGTACCTTGCGGGGGCAGAGCTGCCCTGCTTGGTGGTGAACGTGTCGCGCGGAGGCCCCGGCTTGGGTACCATACAGCCCTCGCAGGCCGACTACTTTATGGCCACCAAGGGCGGCGGACACGGCGACTTTCACCTGATTGTGCTGGCGCCCTCGTCGGTGCAGGAAATGCACGATTTTGTTTTCCTTGCCTTCGACCTTGCTTTCAAGTACCGCAATCCGGCAATGATTCTTGCCGACGGCGTTGTTGGGCAAATGATGGAAAAGGTAGCGCTGCTCGACCCGCGCCCGCGCCGAACGCGAGAGGAGCTGCTAAAGGAGGCCGGAAGCTGGGCTACCACAGGAAAGAGCAACCGTACCCGAAATATTATCACCTCGGTGGAGTTAGACCCTGCAAAGCACGAAAGGTTCAACCAAAAGCTACAGGCTAAGTACGCCGAAATACGAGAAAAGGAGGTGCGCTACGAGGAGCTGCTGTGCGACGACGCCGAATACCTGATAGCAGCCTACGGCATATCGGCGCGCATTGGACAAAAGGCGGTAGAGCTTCTCCGCGCCGAAGGCGTTAAGGTTGGGCTATTCCGCCCCATCACGCTGTACCCTTTTCCGGCTGAGCAGATAGCAGCGCGCGCAAGGCAGCTCAAGGGCATTTTATGCGTAGAGCTTAGCGCCGGACAGATGATAGAGGATGTTCGCCTTGCGGTAGGAAATGGCTTGCCCACTGCCCATTTTGGCCGCAATGGAGGCGTTATTCATTCGCCCAACGAGGTGGTAGAGGCAATGAGGCGAATTTTTGAAGTTTGAAGTTTGGAGTAATGACTTGGATAATAATTACTTAGCTATAATCACAGCATAATTATTTTGAATATAAAACATGGTTGCAGAAATTATAAAGCCTGAAAATATTGTCTACGCCAAAAGCAAAATGCTTACCGACGCGCCAATGCACTACTGTCCGGGGTGCAGCCACGGCACGGTGCACAAAATTTTGGCCGAGGTAGCTGAAGATTTGGGCATACAGGACAAGGTTGTAGGTATTACGCCGGTGGGTTGCGCCGTGCTGCTTTACAGCTACCTCGACATCGACTGGGTGGAGGCGGCGCATGGGCGCGCTCCGGCGGTGGCTACCGGCATCAAGCGCACCAACCCCGACCTGCACGTAATTGCCTATCAGGGCGATGGAGACCTTGCCGCCATTGGCACGAGCGAAATTATACACGCGTGCAACCGCGGCGAAAACATCACCGTCATTTTCATCAACAACGGTATTTACGGCATGACGGGAGGGCAAATGGCGCCCACCACGCTGATAGGAATGAAAACGGCCACCACCCCGCAGGGGCGACGGGTGGACATTAACGGCTATCCGTTCAAGGTCTCGGAGATAATGGCGCAGCTCCCCGGCACGTCGTACGTCACCCGTCAGGCTGTGCATACGTCCGGCGCCGTGCGGCAGGCAAAAAAGGCGCTCAAAAAGGCAATCGAAAAAGCATACGCGGGTAAGGGGACTTCGTTTGTGGAGTTCGTAGCAACGTGCAGCTCGGGATGGAAGCTATCGCCAACCGAAGCCAACAAGTGGATGACCGAAAATATGCTGCCGTTTTATCCGCTGGGAGACTTGAAAGATAGCTGAGTAGCAAAAAATAATTAGCTGGTAAGCTTCCTCTGTGGCTCTCTGTGAAACCTCTGTGTACCTCTGTGTAATTTAGAGAGAGAGAGCAAACCTTAAACTAAAGTTATCTATTTTACGCTACCGAAAAGTTGAGAACAGAAAGAAATTTTGAAATCTAAGCATGAAGGAAGAAATAATTATAGCAGGATTTGGTGGGCAAGGCGTGCTGTCAATGGGGAAAATATTGGCCTACTCCGGCATTATGCAGAATCAGGAGGTGACGTGGATGCCCAGCTACGGCCCCGAAATGCGCGGCGGTACCGCTAACGTCACCGTCATCCTGAGCGACGACCGTATCAGCTCGCCCATTGTGCATGAGTTTGACACGGCGATTATCCTCAATCAGCAGTCGCTCGACAAGTTTGAATCAATGGTGAAGCGTGGCGGCCTGCTGCTCTACGACCCCAACGGCATAACCGCACCGCCAACCCGCACTGATATTGCCGTATACAAGACGGCTGCTACCGCAGAGGCCGCAAAAATGGGCAACGCTAAAGTCTTCAACATGGTGGTGCTTGGCTCATTCCTAAAGGTAAAGCCTGTAGTAAAGCTGGAAAACGTGGTAAAGGGGCTGCAAAAATCTCTCCCCGAGCGCGCGCACAAGCTTATTCCGGTGAATGAGCAGGCGATACTGCGCGGAATGGAAATAGTTGAGCGCCTGATGCCGGAAAGCTGACGAATAATATGTAAGGAATATCGGCAGCAATTTTTTTTTGTTGATGCGATATTCCATTATTTTTTTTATTTTTGTAGAAAAAAATTTATATGGATTTAAAGGAAATCATGTCAATATCCGGCTATCCGGGTTTATTTAAGTTTGTATCGCAAGGGCGAAGCGGATTGATTGTGGAGTCGCTGGTTGATAAAAAGCGCACCAACATTCCGCCTACCGCCAAGGTTAGCAGCATGAACGACATTGCAGTGTTCACCGATAGCGAAGACGTTCCGCTGCGCGTGGTGCTGCAATCCATCAAGGAAAAGAGCAACGGCGCCCCCGCCATTGACCCCAAGACCCTCAAGGAGGAGGAGGTTAAGGAATATTTTGAGGAAATACTTCCGACGTACGATAAAAGCAGGGTATACTTTTCTGACATCAAGAAAATTATATCATGGTACAACCTGCTTCAAAAGAGTGATATGCTTGATTTTGAGGTGACGGAGGAGCAAGCGGAGGATGAAGCCGCCGAGAAGTTGCCTGCTACCGAAGCCGAAGCCAAAAAGCTGCCGGCAAAATCGGTAGCCGCTAAGCCTGCCGCCAAGCCGGTGCAGCACGTATCCTCAAGAGCCGCAGGGTCTGCCGGAAAAATCAACGCACCAAGGAAGGCGCAGTAGATTTTAATTACGAATTACGAATTAGGAAATTACGAGTTGAGCGAAGCGAGCTCGCAAATGCCTAAAATATAAGTTTCTACCCACATTCACCGTATCTTATGGGACGGTGGATGTGGGTAGAAATTGTAGGTATCCCTCTCCCGCAAAAATCCCACAGGATAGGTGTGCAAAACCCATAAAGATTTTCAAACCAAAAAAAGTTTATTTTTTTGTCTTACCTGCACAGCTCCCATAGCGCTACCCCTATGCTCACCGACACGTTGAGCGAGTGCTTTGTGCCATACTGCGGTATTTCAAGGCAGCTGTTGCACGCGTCTACTACCTCCTGCGCAACGCCGCGCACCTCGTTTCCGAAGATAAGAGCGCAAGGCCGGTTGGGGGTAAGCGAAAAACGGTTGAGCATAACGCTGGCTTCGGTTTGCTCCACAGCTACCAGCTCGTAGCCTTCGGCGCGCAGCTGCTCTACCGCCTGCATGGTACTTTTGAAGTGCCGCCACGCAACGGCGTCTTCGGCTCCCAGCGCCGATTTGTGGATTTCTGCATCGGGTGGCGTGGCGCAAATACCGCAAAGCACAACCTCGCGGACGGAGAATGCGTCGGCTGTGCGAAAAGCCGCGCCAATGTTATGCCGGCTTCGCACGTTGTCGAGCACCAGCGCTATGGGCCGCTTCTCCTGCCGCTTAAACTCCGCAATGCTTACGCGGCCTAACTCTTCGTTGAGTAGCTTACGTGGCATGGGCTTTACTTATCTCTCCAAAAAATGCTCCATACGCAGGCTCACCATTTTTCCGTTCTGGTATATCCAGAAGCGTCCGCGCTGTAGCTCTTCTTTTCCGTCGAGCAGGCGTACCTGCGCTACGTCGGGCAGGCGCACCCTAAACCCGCTGTTGTCTACCTCGGCAGGCTGCACGTCGACCGCCGCATACTTATTTTCGGGGTGCAGCTCCAGCGTTATTGCTCGTCCCTGACCGTCCACATCCTGCACGCCCTGCTCGGACGAGAACTTAAAAACAGCGTAGCTCTCCTGCGCCGGCGTTGGCGCAACGTTGTAGCTGTACGTAGCCCGCTGCGTCACCGTTTTGCCTACAAATAACGACAGGTACTCGCTTTCCATTCGATTTATTTCGGCCAAAGCCACCTTAAGCCCATCATTGCTGGAGAACGCAACATCTACCTCTCCGGTAACCAGCTCGTACTTGCGCTTGCGAAGGCTAAAAATAAGCTGCGCAACCTCCGAAGCGCGCTCCTCCTGCGTTTTTGCATGCTGCGAAATGCTTACAGGCGCCTCAATCTCTGCTACGCTACTATCCTCGTCCCCTGCGGAATCAGCAGCATTTTTTTTCGACTTTGATTTTGACCTTACCGCGCGAAACATTGCGTCAACGGCCATGCTGGTGAATAGCTGCCTACCTGTCTCGCTAAAATCGCTGACGCTGCTGCCTGCCCCAGCCTGCCCAAAGCTTTCGGGTAGCAGCATTAGCCCGTCTTTTGTCATTTTCAAAAAGCTGAAGCTCGCGCTACCCACAGGCTGCACCATGTAGAAGTGCTGCGCGTCGGCCTCAACGTAAGAATCAAGCGTTGCGCCGGTGAGGTAGTAGCGGGTGTTGCTCGTCTTTTGCACTCCCGCTATGCCCAAATATTTTTCGGCGTAGGAGGCGTAGGGGCCTGCGCTAAAAATGCGGCGTTCTACCTCCACCTTCAGGCACAGCACGGTGCGCGGAAGCGCGTAGACAAAGCAGCCCGAATCTACCTGCTGCACCCTGCTCATATTTTGTACCCTTACGGCTACCTTTGGCGAGTCATCTTCGCCGTTTTTTTTCTTACGCTGTGCTGCTGCCGGTGGGCAAATAACAGCCAGCGCCAAAACCATAGCTAAATATTTATTCATAAAATTCAAAAAAAACAAGTTGCAAATTTATAATTCATATAATCGCTGTATAATATCCGTTGCTGTTATGAAGCTTTGCGATGTGCTTGTAGCTGCCGCGTCGCCTGCCGCGCCGTGCATGTACACGCCGAGCACGGCTGCCTGCTCCGGCGCATAGCCCTGCCCCAGCAAGGCTAAGATTACGCCGGTAAGTACATCTCCGCTACCGGCGGTGGCCATGCCTGCGTTGCCCGACGAGTTGAAGCTGACATCGCCATTGGGCAGGGCAACAGCTGTGTGCGCTCCCTTGAGCGCCACTACCAAGCGGCGCGCTTGCGCCAGCTGCTGCAACCGAGCGAGCCGTTCTTCGTCGTTTTCGCATTTCCCCACCAGCCGCTCAAGCTCCTTAACGTGCGGCGTGAGGATGGTGTTTGGAGGTAGCAGGTCAAGCAGGCGCTTATCGTCGGCAATAATGTTGAGCGCGTCGGCATCGAGCGTCAGGGGGATAGTCGAGGCTGCCTGTAGCAACGCCTCCAGCGCCTTTGCGGTACGCGGGCTGCGACCTAAGCCGCACCCTACGGCAAGCGCGCTGTAGCTGCTTGCGATTATGCTCCTGCTGCTCGTAAAGCAGCGCTCGTCCTCGTCTATGCTCAGCACCACCTCCGGCGCTGCAACCTGCATGATATCAACGCCACACTTGGGCACGTGCGCCGTGAGCAGACCTACACCGGCGTGATAGCACGCGCGCGCAGCCAGCACAGCAGCGCCTATCATGCCTTGCGCACCCGCCACAAGCAGGCAGCGGCCGTAGCTGCCCTTGTGCGAAAATTTTTTGCGAGGCTTCACCAGCTCCTGCGCCTCGGCCTGCGTAAAGTAGCGGTACGGCGAGGCTACCTTGTCGATGGCGTCGGGGTGTAGCCCGATGTTGAGCACGTGCAGCTCGCCGGCATGCTCGCCGGAGGCAGGAAGCATCATGGAGAGCTTGGGCGCATTGAGCGTAAAGGTGTAGTTTGCCTGCACCACCGCTGCTGCTGCTCCGTCGGCAGACAAGCTGCTGTCGGCGCTCATGCCCGATGGAATATCCACCGCCAGCACGCGGCAGCCGCTACTGTTGATGTGCTGCACCAGCCGACGCTCGTAGCCTGCCAGCGGGCGGCTTAAGCCTGTGCCCAGCAGCGCATCCACCACCAGCTCGTTGGCCGCAAGCGTCGGCATGTTGTCTGCACTCACCCGCTCGCACGCCACCGGCGAGGCCTGCTTTACCTTTTCGTAAAAATACATCGCCTCGGCGCATAGCTCCTCCGGCGGATAGCACAGCAGCACGCGTAGACGGTACGCCACATTTGCCGCAAGCGAGAGCGCAAGCGCAAGCCCATCGGCGCCGTTTTTTCCTTTACCACAGATAATAGCCACGCGCCGATGCTGCGGTAGCCGCTGCCCCAGCGCGCAAGATAGCGCCTCTCCCACTCGGCCTACCAGCGCCTCCGGCGAGATAGGCTCGTGAGCTATCGTATACTCATCAACAAATTGAATATCATTTGATTTAAGTATTTTCATAACAAAATTATTAACCCATTTGCGCTCGGTTAACTCATTTTTTTTACCTTTGCAAAGGTAATAAATAAATAATTATTGATTCGCTTAGCTGCATCCTATTTCAAAAATCATCAAAACAAAAAAAATCTATGTTCAAAAATCACCCTAAAGGGCTGCTGGTGCTTGCCCTAACCAACATGGGCGAGCGGTTTGGATACTACACCATGCTTGCCATTTTAGCCTTGTACATGCAGGCAAAGTTCGGGCTTTCTTCTCCGGCCACAAGCCTGATTTACGGAACGTTCCTTGGCTTGGTTTACTTTTTGCCGCTGGTGGGCGGTTTTTTTGCCGATAAGGTATTAGGCTACGGCAAGGCTATTTTGCTGGGAATAATCGTCATGTTTGCGGGCTACCTGCTGCTTGCCGCGCCAAGCGAAGCCAACGCCGCAGGCAAGGCTATGATGTTCGTGGCGCTGCTCCTGATAGCTTTAGGCACAGGATTTTTCAAGGGTAACTTGCAAGTTCTGGTCGGCAACCTGTACGAATCGAACCTGTACAAGGAAAAGCGCGATGTGGCGTTTTCCATCTTCTACATGTTCATCAACATCGGCGCATTCTTTGCTCCGGGCATGGCCAACAGCATCAACAACGCTTTTTTGGCAAAGGATAAGTTTACCTACGACGCCTCCATTGCAACAAGCTACGTGGCGCTCAACGACCGCGTGGTGAACGAAGCTGATTTTTTGGCCGATGTGTTTACCAAGCACAAAGGCGCGCTGACGGCCGAGGATAGCGCCGAAGTAGTCAAAAAGACAAAAAAGCAAGAGGGCGTTATATTTGCAAGCGACAGGGAGGAGCTGCTCTTTAAGCTCAAGGCCGCAGGGCTGCACCAGCTTACCATCTCGGGGCGGCTTAGCGACAGCTCCTCGCTGCTGCTTTCGCGTGAAGACTACGCGCTGCTCTCCAGCCGCAACCCCAGCGAGGCCGAGGGCAAAGCCGCCGTGAGGTCGCGCATTGAAAACGCTGCCGTTGACGACCCCGCCATTTTTGGCGATGTCGGCAACCCGCAGGCATTTGCCACCAACTTTGGGCAGTACTACGTTTCCAACGCGCTGAACAAATCGTACAGCCTTGCCTTTGGCGTTGCCTGCATCAGCCTGCTAATCTCGGTGCTGATATTCCTGATGTTCAAAAAAACGTGGAAGCCGGTTGATAAAACGCACAAGCAGCAGCTGCAAGAGGCAGCCCAAACCGGCAAAAAGGACGAGCAGCTGGTTGTTCTCTCGCCGGCAGAAATAAGGGAACGAATCATTGCGCTGTTCCTCGTGTTCTTTGTGGTAATCTTCTTCTGGATGTCGTTCCACCAAAATGGCCTGTGCATGACATTTTTTGCCCGCGACTATACGCAAAGCCAGATTTCGCCGCTGCTCAACATGGCGTTTTCGCTGCTGGCAATCATTCCGTTTATTGTGTTTATGTACGGCATTTACCTTTCCACTATGGGGCTTTTTGGCGGCAAGCGCAACGCAAAAACAGGCATTGTGCTCATCCTGCTGGGTATAGGCGGGCTGCTTGCCGACTACCTTATTGACGTAAAAAGCGCCGTTAGCTCGCTCGATAGCATGATTACCATAACGCCGCAAATTTTCCAGCAGTTCAACCCGCTGTTCATCATCCTCCTCACGCCGCTCTCCGTGGGGCTGTTTACCTACCTTGCCAGCAAATCTAAGGAGCCGTCTGCGCCGCGCAAAATAGGGTATGGAATGTTCCTTGCGGCTGTCGGGTTTGTTATCCTGCTGGTAGCCTCCGTTGGGCTTCCCGCTCCGGCGGACGTCAACGGCATTTCGGACACGCTGGTTTCCCCAAGCTGGCTCATCGGAACTTACCTTGTGCTCACCTTAGCGGAGCTGTTTTTAAGCCCTATGGGTATTTCGTTCGTATCGAAAGTTGCGCCGCCGCAGTACAAGGGTATGATGCAGGGTGGATGGTTTGCCTCCACCGCCATTGGCAACCTGCTGGTAGGCGTGCTGGGCGCTTTTTGGGATAAGCTGTCGCTTGTTGCCTTTTGGGGAGTGCTCATTGCCTGCTGCCTGCTCTCGGCGCTGTTCATCTTCTCCATCATGAAGCGGCTGGAGAAGGCAACAAAATAAGCGCGCAGGGTAAAAGAAAATAGCCACCTTACTTATTCGGCAAGCAACCCCAGCTACTTGAGTAGCTGGGGTTGCTTGCCGAATAAGTAAAGTGGCTGTCTTAAAAGCCCTTTTGAGAGCAATTTGAATTTCACTGAGAATGGAATTACAAAATTATATCCGATTAAAGTCATATTATTTCATAACAATTCCAAAGTCAAGCGCGGATTTCATTCAAAATTCAAAATTTCCAAGGTTCGTCATTTTTTTGTGCAGAATCGCTTGATGACGTTGTAGGCTTCCTGAATGCCCAGCTCGCCGGACTTGCTAACGTCAAGGCAGCCTTTTTCGGTGTCGCGCAGGTAGATTTGCACCAGCCCGCGGTTGTAGTATGCTTCGCCCATGTTGGGGTGCAGCGCTATGGCGCGGGTGTAGCTGCCGATGGCCTCGGGCATTTGGCTGGAGCTGCATTGCAGGTTGCCGAGGTTGTAGTACGCGTACGCAAAATCGGGTTGCAGCGCAATGGCCTGCTGGAGGTCGCTGATGGCTTCGCTGTAGCTGTACGATTTGTTTTCGCTATGCGCGCTTTGCGCTTTGCGCTTCGTGCTGGTAGAGTTATCGTTTTCGAGCGCTATGGTCTGCGCGCTGTTGTCGATGCTCGAAATGAAGTCTACCATTTCGCTCTGCGCCACGCTACGGTTGAAGTGGTAGAACGCATTACTCTTGTCTATGCTCAGCGCCTGCTTGTAGTAGGATATAGACGTGGCGTACTGGTTTTGCTCCTCCAGCAGCGAGGCTTTGGCAAAGTAGCCGAGGCTGCTGCTGCCCAAGCTGTCGATAAGCCGGTCGCACTGCAGCATGAGCTGTCGCTGCTGCCGGCTGTCGCGCGTCGGTTTTCCGTTCACCACGCTGACTTGCATGGCTTGAGCGTGCTGCTTGAACTTCTCAAGCTCGGCGTTGAAGTATGCTCCGTAGCGGTATCGCTGGTCGTCGGCAGCTCCCACCGCCAGGCGGAATAGCGGAAGGATGGTGATGTCAACGCGGCGGTATTGCAGGTTGTCGCCGGTGAAGTTTTTGTTGCCAAAGTCGGCGTCGAATGCCACCAGCTGGTCGAACTTTTGGCTCGTGTCGGCGTAGGCCGCCATGCTGCTGTCGCTTGTGGCGAGCTGGCTTTGGTGCTCGGCAATTTTTTTCATGGCCACGTCGTAGTCCAGCTTTGC
>JAIRXY010000248.1 GCA_031268055.1 Prevotellaceae bacterium
GAGTGCCGCGTAAACCTCATCCGCTTTCACCGGATTCCCGACAGCCCCCTGCAAGGCTCGTCGATGCAGGCCATAGAAAAGTTTCGAGAGGCGCTTTTGCAAAGAAAAATTACTACCACCATTCGCGCCTCGCGCGGCGAAGATATTCTGGCGGCGTGCGGAATGCTGTCAGCTCGCGCCGAACAGTAGTAGGGTTGGGCGTATTTTCAAGCTGCGGAGTGTTGGTAGAAAGCGCAAGGCATCCCTCTCCCGCAAAGTTCCGCAGCGATGACCTTTCGTAGCGGGCAGTAGTGATTTCTTTTGCGCTTTGTCCAGCTGCTTAAGTAAGCCCACGTCCAAAACAGGCGTGAGCGCTGACTTACTCTTGTGGCTTTGAAAATTCCTAAGTTTCAGTGGCCGAGTAAAGTTAACGCTTTTATATTTCCATGCGCAAATATACAAAATATTTGCTGCTGCACCGCTCAATTTTTTCACTCGGCCGCAAAGCGGATGGCCGCAAAGCGAATGGGCACAAAAAAAACGCTGTGCTGCGCTGCCTTTTCAAAAAAGCAACAACAGCACAGCGAAGCATTAAAGGCGCAAATTGGCGCGATTTTAGCGTGCAGCGAGAAGATTTAGCGTGCTCTCCATGTTCACCGTCATTTCGGAAGCGCCAAAGTAGAATTTAGCGTTGTCATCAACAAACTGCACCAGCTTGGTTGACTTGCCGTTTTCGTTCAGCGTCCACATTTTGGAAGCTTCGTCGAACAGGAAATCAGCCGAAGCGTTGCTGCCAAGCAGCTCAATGTGGTAGCCGTTGTCGGTAGACTTCACGTGGTATTCGCCTTTTTCTCCCTTCACGGTGGTATCAACGCCAGCCATGGGCGATTGACCCGTCCAAAACTCCAGCGTATTGAACAAAATTCCGTCAACAAAGTACGAAATTTCGTACACCGGAACAACGTGCAAGCAAATAAAAATGAGCTCGTTTATCCACTTGCTGTTGGTGGCCGTTTTATTCCAGCGCAGCACCTTATTGAACAAGCCAAACGAACCGACGCACGATGACATCAACACCATGCTCACGCCCACCAAAAGGGCGGCAACACTTACTCTAATTTTTTTCATGTCTTTAAAAATACTCTAAATGTAATCCGATAAAACCTGCATGTAAGCTTTATCCAACTTTACTATCTATGTAACGAACATGCTCGTTTCTTTATACTTTCGGCGCTATATAGGCGACCCCATTGCCTGCCTATTCCTAATTCCTAATTCGTAATTCCTAATTCTTAATTCTATCCTTAATCGCTGCTGTTTCCTTTTCGTACCCCGGTTTTTCGAGGAGGGCAAACATATTTTTTTTGTAGGCTTCCACACCGGGCTGGTCAAATGGGTTTACGCCCAGCATGTATCCGCTTATGCCGCACGCCTTTTCAAAGAAGTAAATCAGCTCTCCGAGGGTGTGCTCGCTCAGGTCGGACAGCTCAATGCGGATGTTGGGGACTCCGCCGTCTACGTGCGCCAGCTGCGTCCCCAGCTCGGCCATGCGGTTCACCTCGTCCACGCGCTTGCCGGCAAGGAAGTTCAGGCCGTCGAGGTCTTCCTTGTCGAGCGGGACGGTTACGCAGCGCTTGGCTTTTGCCACGCTCAGCACGGTTTCAAAGAGCATCCGCTCGCCGTCCTGCACGTACTGCCCCAGCGAGTGGAGGTCGGTGGTGAAGTCTACGCTTGCCGGAAAAATCCCCTTGCCATCCTTGCCTTCGCTCTCGCCGTAGAGCTGCTTCCACCACTCGGCCACAAAGTGCAGCTTGGGGTTGAAGTTGGCCAGCACCTCTACCTTTTTGCCTTTTGCGTAGAGCGCGTTGCGCGCCGCGGCGTACTGCGCCGAAAGATTTTTTTCAAAGGGCACGTCTTGCGCCGTACTCTTTTCCATTTCCGCCGCGCCTTGCACCAGCGCGGCAACGTCAACGCCGGCGCAGGCAATGGGCAGCAGGCCCACCGGCGTAAGCACCGAGAAGCGTCCGCCTATGTTGTCGGGGATGACAAAAGTTTTGTAGCCCTCCTTGTCGGCCATAGTGCGCAAGGCGCCGCGCGACTTGTCGGTGATGGCCACAATACGATTTTTTGCCTCGTCCTTGCCGCAGGTTTGCTCCACAAAATTTTTGATGAGGCGAAACGCCAGCGCAGGCTCGGTAGTGGTGCCCGATTTGGAAATGACAATGCACGAAACCGATTTGCCCTGCAACGTTTCCATCAGCTCAAACAGGTAATCCTCGCCGATATTTTGCCCTGCAAAGAGCACCAGCGGCGACGTGCGCCTGCTCTTGTCCTGTAGCGCGTCGAAGCTGTGCAGCAGCGCGTCGATAGCTGCTTTGGCGCCCAGGTATGACCCGCCAATGCCAATAACTACCACCACATCTACGCCGGCGCTCAGCTTGGCGGCGGTGGCTTTGATGTCGGCTACTTCGGCAGCCGAAATGGAGGTAGGCAGGTTGAGCCAGCCCAAAAAGTCGCTCCCCTTTCCGCTGCCGGCGTGAAGCGCGCGGAGCGCGTCGGTAGCCTTGCCTTGCAGCGCTTGCAGCTCGGTGGCGCTCACGGCGCCCGATATTTTTGAAGTGTCTAAATGTAGCATGTTGCTATCCGATTTTTAATAGTTGTGTATACTTATTGCTCTAATGCGAATCAAAAACAAGTGACCCCCCATTTTTCTACCTCTCCCTTAGAGAAACGGAATAACCCACCTCGCTATTGTTTTTACAGTGTTAACTTTCAGCTTAGCTTTTCCGTCAGCGCGGCAATTTCCTTTTGGGCGTTTGCACCCTCGTACAGTATGCGGTACATGGCTTCGGCAATGGGCAGCTCCACCTTGTAGGTTGCGTTCAGGTCGTGCATGCACTTGGTGGCGTAGTAGCCTTCGGCCACCATGCTCATCTCGAGCTGCGCGTCCTTTACGCGGTAGCCCTTGCCAATCATGTTGCCAAAGGTGCGGTTGCGGCTAAACTGCGAGTAGCAAGTTACCAGCAGGTCGCCAAGGTAGGCCGAGTGCGCAGGCTCGCGCTGCTCCGGAAATACTTTTTGCAAAAATCGATTTATCTCCACGTGGGCGTTGCTCACGAGCACCGCCTGAAAGTTGTCGCCAAAGCCCAGCCCGTGGCATACGCCGGCGGCAACCGCGTAAATATTTTTCAGCACCGCGGCGTACTCTGTGCCGTGAATGTCAACGCTGAAAACGGGGCGCAAGAATTGCCCCGCAAACACCCGCGCAACGGCGCGCGAGTTGTCCACATCCTTGCACGCAAACGTAAGGTACGAAAGGCGCTTTAGCGCAACCTCCTCGGCGTGGCAGGGGCCTGTAACAATGCCCATGTTGACAAACTCCGCCCCAAAAGCGTCGTGCATGTACTCCAGCACGGTTTTGTTGCTTTCGGGCAAAATTCCCTTTACCGCCGACACGATGAACTTGTCCTTCAGGTCTTCCGTTAGCCCCTGCATCCACACCTCAACAAAGGCCGATGGGATGACCACAATAAGCACGTCGCTGCTGCGCACGGCCTCGTTCACGTCGGCGTAAAGCGTGAGCCTGCTCACGTCGAACTCCACCTCTGTCAAAAATTGCGGATTGCGCCCGTTGCTGGCGATGCTGTCCACAAACTCCTGCTCCCGCACGTACCACCCCACGTTGGCAAGGTTGGCGGTGAGCAGCTTTACGATAGCTGTTGCCCAGCTACCGCTGCCCAGCACTGCGTATCGCGCGTTTGGCTGTATTTTTATCTCCATAGAAAATCCTCCAAGAATGTGCAAAGATAGCATTAATTTAGGACAGAATTACTTCCTTGTGAGATAAAATTTTGTTGCCGCTTGTTTTTTCAGCGTATTATCCATATATTTGCACCACAGTTAACCAAATCTTTTATAAAAATGGCGCATAAAATTAGCACAGACTGTACCGCGTGCGGTACATGCATTGACGAGTGTCCGGCTGAGGCAATCTCACCGGGTGACATCTACAAAATCGACCCCGACGCTTGCACCGACTGCGGCACTTGCGCGGACGCTTGTCCAACGGGCGCAATTAGCCCTGAGTAAACACGTTTTTTTCGTTTTACCGAAAAACGAGGCTGCTTCGCTTGCTATGGCGAACAGCCTCGTTTTTTAAGCAGAAATGTAATACGTAGAGTCTTATGAGAAAGTTGGCTATAACAAGTCCTTTTATGCAGCTTGCGCTGCTTATGTGCGCGTGGCTTGCGGGGACGCTGCTGGTGGGGTATGCCGGAGCAGCGCTGGCGCCTGTATTTGGCATTTCGCCGGTGCAGGTGCAGGAAGGGCTGTCCCCGAACAACCCGTCGCTGACGCGCTACCTGATGGCCGTGCAAAGCGTTGGAATTTTCATGCTGCCGCCCATGCTTGCCGCCGCCATTATTTACCGAAAGCGCGCCTGCATTTACCTTGGAGTAGCGCGCAGGCCAATGAGCACAAACGTTTTGTTGACGGCCGTAGCGCTCATAGCAGCCATTCCGTTTATTAGCCTCGCGGCTAACGTCAATGCCCTGCTCCCCCTACCCGATTGGGCTCGGAGCGTAGACCACGCCACCACCGCGCTCACCGAGGAGATAATTTTTACCCCCGACGTGGCCACCATGCTGCTCAACCTGCTGGTAGTTGCCCTGATTCCCGCCGTTAGCGAAGAGCTCCTGTTTCGCGGCTACCTGCAACGCATGCTGCACAGCTGGACAAAAAATCCGCATACGGCCATACTCATATCGGCAACCGTTTTTAGCGCGCTGCACATGCAGCTCGAGGGTTTTATTCCCCGATTTTTGCTCGGCGCGCTGTTTGGCTACCTGCTCTACTGGAGCGGCAGCCTTTGGCTGCCTATCGCCGCGCACTTCACCAACAACGCCGTAACCGTATGCGCCTACTTTTACGCGGCGCGGCGCGGCGTTGACCTCAGCTCGCTGGAATCCGGCGAAGCCTCCAGCTCGCTGCTGGCGCTAATATCCGTATTCATCGTGGCAAATCTGCTGGGGCAAATTCAGCAGCGGGAAAAGCTCCGCCGCAAGCGCCATTTGCTCCCCGCTTAGCCCATTTATAAGGTAAGGCAAAACGCCTTTTTTTGTCGCGCCCGCATCACAACTTTTTTGTTGTGAATCAGGTATTTATTTTCCACTTCTCGCTTGTTTCTCTCTAAAAACAGCTTCTTTTTTTAACAATTTTTGCACAACTGCGAAAAAAGCGTTACCTTTGTCGACCTTACATTTGAATGTAATATGGACAATCAACATTCCTACAGCATAGCGTATGGTAGCCTGCCACAAGGAAAGCATACGTTTGAGTTCGAGGTAGACGATGCGTTTTTTAGGCGATTTGAAGGATCGGAAATATCCGAGGGGCAAGTGAGCGTGCGCGTTGACGCCGAAAAAACCAGCAACTTTATGGCGCTGCTGTTTGACATGGAAGGCAGCGTAAAGGTGGCGTGCGACAGGTGCTTGGACGAATTTTTCATGCCGGTTGACTTTGAGGGAAAGCTCACCGTCAGCTTCTCCGGCGACGCCGAGGAGGACGACTTCTCGGAGGATGAGGTGATGAACATGAAGCACGGCGACACGGAGGTTGACCTTGCGCAGTACATCTACGAGAGCATTTGCCTGAGCCTGCCCATGCAGCGCCTGCACCCCAACGACGACAAAGGCGTTAGCGGCTGCAACAAGGAGATGCTTGCAGCGCTGCAAGCGCTGCAAGAGGAGGCGCAGCGCCTCAAGAGCGAAAATTCGCCGTGGAGCAAGCTCTCGGCAACCAGCGCAGCGCACGACAAGGGCAAGGCGTGATGTAGCGTAGCGGTAGCAATATCAACATAGAAAGGATGCTTTTGAAAAGCAGGTATAGTAAGTATAAGTAACAGAACTAAAAACAATTAAGTATTTTCATTTTATGGCACATCCTAAATCAAAAATTTCCAAGCAGCGCCGCAATAAGCGCAGGACGCACTACAAAGCCGTTGCCCCAACGTTGAGCACCTGCTCCAACTGTGGCGCGGCTACGCTATTTCACCGCGTTTGCCCCGAATGTGGCCACTATCGCGGCCACTTAGCGATTGAGAAGTCGGTTACAGCATAATATGTAACAACATGTTAATCAGCAACTCATACGAAAGAAAATGACGAAGGTTTAATCCGCTTCTCTGCTCTCTGCCTTCCGGTAAAGCGAATCCGGTATCCCCGCCAGCTGGCAAGCAGCAGGCAAGGAAACGCATGAGGTGCAGCAGAGAAAGTTTACATTTAATCAGATGAAAATAGGCATTGACGTAATGGGCGGCGACCACGCCCCCGAAGCAATAGTGCAAGGCGTGATGCAAGCGTACAGCGAGCTGGCGGAAGGTAGCCGAATGGTGCTCTTTGGCGACAAAGAGAAAACTTTGGCCATCATGGAGCAGGCTGGCTTCGACGCAGCAAAGGTAGATATTGTACACACCACGCAGATTATTGAAATGGGCGACCATCCGGCAAAAGCTTTCCAGCAAAAGCCGGATTCGAGCATAACCGTTGGTTTTCATGCTCTTGCAAAAAAAGAAATAGATGGCTTTGCCAGCGCCGGAAGCACCGGCGCCATGCTGGTGGGCGCCATGTACACCGTGAAGCCGGTGGAGGGCGTAATGCGCCCCTGCATCCCCACCTTTATCCCGCAAGCCAACGGCAAGCTGGCGCTGCTGGTGGACGCCGGCCTCAACGCCGACTGCAAGCCGGAAGCGCTCTACCAGTTTGGCGTGCTGGGCTCCATCTACGCCAAGAGCGTGCTGGGCATAGAGAACCCCCGCGTAGCCCTGCTGAGCAACGGCGAGGAGGAGGGAAAGGGCAACCTGCTCACGCTGGCGGCGCACGGCCTGATGAAAAATACGCGCGACTTCAACTTTGTGGGCAACATCGAGGGCAACAAAATTTACTTCGGCACCATTGCCGACGTTGTTGTGTGCGACGGCTTTGTGGGCAACATCGTCCTCAAGCAGGCCGAAGCCATGTACATGCTCACGCATGAGCAGGGCGTTAAGACCGAATTTTTTGACCGCTTCAACTACGAAATATACGGGGGCACGCCGGTTATAGGCGTTAACTCTACGGTTATTATCGGGCACGGACATTCCAGCGAGAAAGCTGTCAAAAGCATGGTCTTGCAAACCGAAAACCTGATAAAAGCGCAGCTGGCGAAAAAATTCAAGTTAGCACTAAACAACACCGCCAATAATGCCTAAAATTACCGCAGCCATAACAGGAGTAGGAGGCTACATACCCGACTACGTCCTCACCAACGAGGAGCTGAGCCGGATGGTTGACACCACCGATGAGTGGATAGTGGGGCACACGGGAATACACGAGCGCCACATCCTCAAGGGCGAAGGCTTGGGCATGTCCGAAATGGGCGTGCAAGCAGTGAAGCAGCTACTCGAAAAAACCGGCGTATCCCCCGACGAGGTGGACTTGGTCATTTGCCCAACGGTTACGGGTGATATGATTTTTCCCTCCACCGCCTGCATCATTTGCGACAAGGTGGGCATCAAAAATGCCTTTGCATTCGACATCAACGCCGGCTGCTCTGGCTTCCTCTATGGCTATACGATAGCGAAGAATTTTATTGAAACCGGAATGAGGAAAAAGGTAATAGTTGTAGCCGGCGAAAAAATGTCGGCGCTCACCGACTATACCGACCGCAAAACCTGCCCCCTGTTTGGCGACGGCGCCGCCGCCGTGCTGATAGAGCCTAACTACGACGGCTTCGGTATGCAGGACGTAACGCTGCACTCCGACGGCATGGGTCGGCAGTTCCTCTACCAAAAAGCCGGAGGCTCGGCCTACCCGCCCAGCGAGGAGACGGTGCGCAACCGCGAGCACTTCATCATTCAAGACGGAAATTCGGTGTACAAGCATGCCGTAACCAACATGTCGGCAGCAACCACCACCATTCTAAATCGCAACAGCCTGACGAGCGATAACATCGACTACTTCATTTCGCACCAAGCCAACTTGCGCATCATTGATTCCGTCCGCAACCGCATGGGGCTGGAGGAGGAGAAGGTGCTGATTAACATCCACCGAGTGGGCAACACATCGGCGGCGTCGGTACCGCTGTGCCTGTGGGATTTTGAAAAGCGCTTCAAGAAAGGCGACAGCATCGTCATTGCTACGTTTGGCGCGGGGTTTACGTGGGGAGCGGCGTACATCACGTGGGCATACTAAAAACCAAGCAGAGCAGCCCCACGCTACAACCGTAAAGCAGCCTGCGCTGCTGCAATTTTTGGCCCTATAGTTCAAGGGATAGAACGAAAGTTTCCTAAACTTTAAATACAGGTTCGAGTCCTGTTGGGGCTACAAAAAGGAAAATCAAGAACTCTCAAAAACATTTTTAAAGTGCTGTATCAGATGATGATACAGCACTTTTTGCAGGTAATAGGAAGTAATAGGAAGTATTAAAATAGCGTAAAATTGCCTGCAATTTGCCTGC
>JAIRXY010000146.1 GCA_031268055.1 Prevotellaceae bacterium
TCGTAACCGTCATGCAATCTTCTATGTCCCATCAGCTTCAATTCGTCAAAGAGGTCTTCCTTATTTTTGAAATGCTCGTAAACGATTGGCGGCGTGTATTCGATAGTATCTGCAATACGGCGGATTGTTACCGCATTCCAACCTTCTGCAATCGCGATATTCAAAGCCGTATCCATAATGCTTTTACGGGTGGCTTCCCTTTCTTTTTGTCTGCGTTCTATATGTCCCATATTAAACCGTTATTTTATCTATCAATGTTAGATTTTGCGGCAAAAGCACAAAAAGGTTTAATTAAAAAATGTCCACGCCAGTATAGTCATTCTGCGTGTAAATCCCGTACGGATATGGCTGCAAAGGGTATGCGTTTCCATCTCAAAAAAAGAACGGCACACTCGGGCGCTCTCCGTTAACGCAAAACGCCCTCGCATGCCTTTCTCAATTTGTTGCTAACCTAAACCTCTCCTTCTCCTTCTCCTTCACCTTCTTCATCTTCATCTCCTTCTCCTTCTCCTTCTTCATCTCCTTCTCCTTCTCCTTCATCATCATTCTCGGCATCGGAGACGGTCACTTCGCAAACGGCTGTTTTAGCGCCATCGGTAGTGGTAACGGTTATCGTTGCAGTACCGGTTGATACGGCAGTTACTACTCCAGATGTAACGGTAGCAACCTCCGTATTGTCGCTGCTCCATGTTACCGTTTTGTCATCGGCGTCATCCGGCGATACTGTCGCTACGAGCGTGGATGTCTCGTCTGCTACTAATGAGAGGCTTGTCGGCTCAACTGTTACACCGCTAACGGCTACGGTGTCGTCACTGTCCTTGCATGATGCAATCAATCATTATTGTGATTGCAAACATCATTGTCAAAAATTTTACTGTTTTCATATTAATTATTTTAGTGAATAAATATGACGCAAAACTATGGAATTGAAAAAACAGGTTGAATGAAGATTGGGTAAATAGCAAAAACAATCATGTATATGACATTCGAAATTCACCGAAGGCGACTATTTCCCTAAATTGTCGGCATGGGCAAGAGGCTTTTGAGACAGCCCCTTATTCACAGGAAACGCTTACAGCGTTTTGCTGTCGCCACACAGGAAGTGCATACCGACGTTTTTTCATGCGTTTACCCTGAAAATTAGTCGGTTTGTACCAATTTTCTAATCTTTAATTTTCAAAATCAGCTTACCCGCACCGATGGGAATGGCAGGGCTAAGGGCTTGTGCCTGCATTGCGCAAAATATTGCTCAACGCTATGGTACACCTCAATTATAATGGGCAGCTTTACTCAAATCAGCATGTATGGCGACAAAATCACCATGCCGGTTTACGAAAAGTTTATCGCGAAGAACTAAAAGATTTTCATTATCTTTGCAAACCCTAACTTGGGGGAGAAGTTTTTTTTTTACAAATTTTGAAAGGATGAGCAAGATAAAGAAAAAGGCAGCGCTGAGCTACCACTCCGAGGGTCGCCCCGGAAAAATTGAGGTTGTTCCAACCAAGCCGTACAGCACGCAGGTTGACTTGTCGCTGGCCTACTCGCCCGGCGTGGCTGAGCCATGCCTCGCCATTGCCGACAACGCCGCCGACGCTTACAAGTATACGGTGAAGGGCAACCTCGTGGCGGTTATCTCCAACGGCACGGCGGTGCTTGGCTTGGGCGATATAGGAGCTATTGCCGGCAAACCGGTGATGGAAGGAAAGGCGCTGCTCTTCAAAATTTTTGCCGATGTAGACGTTTTCGACATCGAAATAGATACAAAAGATCCGGAAAAGTTCATTGAAACCGTAAAGCTTATTTCGCCAACCTTTGGCGGCATCAACCTTGAGGACATTAAAGCGCCGGAGTGCTTCGAAATAGAGGAGCGCCTCAAAAAGGAGCTCGACATTCCCGTCATGCACGACGACCAGCACGGAACAGCTATTATATCGAGCGCCGCGCTGCTGAATGCGGTGGAGGTGTCCGGTAAAAAGCTGAGCGATGTACGCGTTGTGGTCAACGGCGCGGGAGCCTCGGCAATAGCCTGCTCCAAGCTCTACATTTCGCTGGGCGTAAAGCGCGAAAACCTGACGATGCTCGACAGCAAGGGTGTGCTGACCTCCCGCCGCACCGACCTCAACCAGATGAAAAAAGAGTTTGCCACCACCCGCAGCATCAGCACGCTCGAGGAGGCCATAAAGGATGCCGATGTGTTTTTGGGCTTGTCCAAGGGCAACATCCTGAGCGGAGAGATGGTTCGCTCAATGGCGGCAAACCCCATTGTTTTTGCGCTGGCCAACCCTACCCCCGAAATTTCGTACGAGGAGGCAACAGCTTCTCGCCCCGATATTATCTTTGCCACCGGCCGCTCCGACTACCCCAATCAGGTAAACAACGTGCTGGGATTTCCGTTTATTTTTCGCGGTGCGCTCGACGTGCACGCCAAATCCATCAACGAAGAAATGAAGATTGCCGCCGTGAAAGCGCTGGCGGCGCTGGCCAAGGAGCCCGTCCCCGAAAGCGTAAGTTCTGCCTACGGCAACACGCGGCTGTCGTTTGGCCGCGACTACCTCATCCCTAAGCCGATGGACCCGCGCCTGATTTCGCGCATATCGGTTGCCGTTGCCAAGGCCGCCATCGACTCGGGCGTGGCGCGCCGCCACATCGACGACTGGGATGTTTACTCGTTCGAGCTGCAACGCCGCATGGGGCACAGCAGCGACTTCATGAACAACATGACCATAAAGGCTAAGGAAAAGCCGCGCCGCATTGTATTCCCCAACGGCGAAAACATCAAGATTTTGCAGGCTGCGCAGAGCATACTCAACGACAAGTTGGGGCAGCCAATCTTGCTCGGCAGCACAGAAAAAATTGCGCAGCTGTGCGCAGCAGGCAACCTCGACCTCACCGGCGCAGAGATAGTCCGCTTTTACGGCGAAGAAGAAAAGGCGCGCCGCGAGCTGTACGCGCAGCAGCTTTTCAGCAAGCGTCAGCGCAAGGGCATGCCCTACCAGTACGCCATTAAAAAGATGGAAAACAACGATATGTTTGGGCTAATGATGGTGGAATCGGGCGACGCCGACGCCATGCTTACCTCGTTCTCCAGCGACTACGGCAAAAAGTTCAACACCGTGCGGCAGGTCATCAGCGCCTACGAGGACGACAACCACGTGGCGGGCATGTTCATTGTGATGACCAAGCGAGGGCCGCTCTTCCTTGCCGATTGCGCCATAAAATCGCCCGATTCGACGGCGCTCGTGAAAACGACAGAGCTGCTGCACGCGGAGGTGAAAAAGTTCGGCATTGAGCCGCGCATTGCCCTTATTTCGTACTCCAGCTTTGGCGTGGTGCAGGAGGGCAGCGCCAAGCGCGTGAGCCGCGCCGTGGAAATGCTGCACAACAAGTACCCCGACATGCTGGTGGACGGTGAGATACAGGCCAACTATGCCTTCAACGAAAAGCTGCGCATGGAGAAGTTCCCGTTTAACAAGCTGCGCAACTTGGAGGTTAACTGCTTTGTATTCCCCTGCCTGAGCTCGGGCAACATCGTCCCGCTCTTTGTAAAGGAGTTGAGCGGATACGAGCTGATAGGCCCCCTCATTCTGGGGCTGGAAAAGCCCGTGCACATCCTGCCCGACGAGTGCTCCGTGCGCGACATCATAAACATGGTTGCCATCACCTCAAGCAACGTTCCCGCCGGAAGCGAAACGCCTGACGATAGCATATAGCTCGATTGTTAACTTTCTACACGTAGGGTATGGGGTGTGGCAGGATGCGTAGTATTTTACTTTTTACCAAGTATCACTCACCCCTTTTTTTTGAATGAAGTCTTTGGCTCCACGCCGTTCAGCAGCCGCCGAATATTTTTGCGGTGCGTGTAGAACAGCAGGAGGCAGGCAAAAACTACAAATATCCTGACGGAAAGCATCGGCTCCCCCAGCAAAAAAATAACGGACAGCGGAAAGGATAGCCCTGCACACAGCGAGCTGAGCGACACGTAGCGCGTGACGGCAAACACCGCCAAAAAAACGCCAAAGGCCACGAGCGCGCCGGCTGGCTGTATGGCAATAGCAATGCCCAAGGTGGTAGCCACGCCCTTGCCCCCACGAAACCCCGCAAACACCGGGTACATGTGGCCAACTACGGCCAGCAGCCCGTAAGCAATCTTGACTACGCCAAAAGACTCGGCGCTATGATTAACCCCCGGAATGAGGTAGGCCGCCAGCGCCGCCAGCAATCCCTTGAGCGTGTCGACAGCAAAGACGGGTATGGCTGCCTTTGTCCCCAGCACGCGGAGCACGTTGGTAGTGCCGGCATTTCCGCTGCCATGCTCGCGCACATCAATACCGTAAAACGATTTTCCAACCCATACGGCGCTGGGGATAGACCCCAGCAGGTAGGCTATGATTCCTAAAATAATAGTAGCAATAAATTCCATGATTTAAAATTTTACAAGCTTCGGTACAAGTCTCTATTCAAAATTATCGGCAAATGTAGGAATTTTTCTTGTAAGCAGGCGCGATTTTGTCTCGGGGGTAAGCTTTAGCTTATCAAGGTCGAGGTTGGAGAGGAGCGTAACGCCCGGACGCTTACCCTTTTCGAACGACCCAAGTATATGCTCCCGCCCCAACGCCGTTGCGCCGCCAAGGGTAGCCCAGCGTAGCATTTCGCTTAGCGGAATATCGGAAAAACATTTTGCAAGAAGCTTGAGCTCCTCCAGCAGGTTGAGGCTCGCGTTAGAGGCAAGGCTGTCCGTACCGAGGGCAATGTTGGCGCCCTTGGCGCGCAGCATGCGCAGCGGCGGCAGGGCGTGCTCAATGTACAGGTTGGAGGCGGGGCACAGCGTCCACGAGATATTCTTGCAGCGCGCAGCAGCAGCGTCGTAATCGGTGGCAGAAGTGTAGGTGTTGTGCACCAGCAGCAGCCTTTGCCCCTCGGCAGCATGCCGCAGAGTGTGGTAGATGGAGGGCTTTCCGGTAGGCGGCAGGGGAGTTAGCCCCATGCTCAGGAATAGCTCGTGCAGCGCTCCTTCACCTTTTTCGAACAGCAAATTTTCGTCGTCGCTCTCCTGATTATGTATGCTCCAAATGCCGCCCTGCGCAAGCGCCTCATACATTTCGGGCAGCGTTGAGTACGGCGCGTGCGGAGTTACCGAGGCCGTCAGGCCAAGCGTTGCCGCTGCCGCCGCCAGCTTTTGCGCCATGCAAACGTTTGGCGCAACATCCTCACGGCGCAAGCCAAACCGCTCAATAAAGGTGTGGTAAAAAACGGGGCTACCGGACTTAACCTCAAAAGTCACCTCGCTGTTGGAAATATCGCCTATGGCAACTGTGCCGCTGGCGTACAGCTGCGCATCGGCAAGGTCGGCGGCGCGGCGCGCCTGCTCGTCGGAGAAAGCGGCGCGGTGCGCGGCAAGGCTGGCAATAAACCCCGCCAGCCCCGTGTGCTGTGGTATCGCGCCCTTGAGGTGCGACAGCTCAAGATGGCAGTGCGCGTTGACAAAGCCGGGCGCAAGCGCGCCGCTGTAAAA
Organism: Prevotellaceae bacterium; assembly: GCA_031268055.1. Classification (GTDB taxonomy): domain Bacteria; phylum Bacteroidota; class Bacteroidia; order Bacteroidales; family UBA932; genus JAITMY01. The sequence continues at coordinate 5,513 of JAIRXY010000146.1, forward strand.
CTCTACGCCCTCGCTTTCCCGTAACTCTTCGGAGGGTGCAGAGAGGTTGAGCACCATGCCGCTATCGTCGAGGGTAATGATACCGTTGCGTATGGGAGGACTGCTTATTGGAAATATATAGTGGGCTGCTATTCTTCGCATTGTATGGCTTAGGCGGAAATTTTTAACTTCAAAATTCAAAATTTCCGCAGGGCGGCAGTGGGCGACGCGCATCAATGACGGAGACCCTCACAGGTGGCGACGTATCGGCCGGTATGTCGGCGCTCATGTAGCTTTGGGAGGGAGGCGAATTTTGTCCGTCGTCGCCGGAGGGTAGAAAGCGCAGCATGATATTTTTTGCAGCGGCGTAGCGCGGACGGCTACCCAGCGAATCGTTGTCGCGGTCAAATACGTAGCCCCGCACGTGGGTTGCAGCGGCGTTGCGGTTGGCAATGGCAAGCGAATAGTCCTTTCCGACCTCGCTGCGCTGCACCTCCTGTTCTACCAGCAGCAGCGTAGAATCGCTTGCCGCCGAGTACAGGTACATGGTCATCCGCGGACGGCTCACCGAATCAGCGCTGTAGAGCGCAATGTTGGCCTCCAAAATATACTCGCCCAGCCCCACAACAGGAATAGAAAACGGCAAGCGCGAAGTATCGCCATCGTTGGGGAGCGTCCACGCCGACTTCCCCTTCCAGCGGTCTTGCCGCTTGTGCAGCGCCTCCACCTTGCTGTGCGCACGACGCTGCTGTTTTTCCAGCCGCTCGCAGACTTTGCCGTAAAGCGTTGTAGCCTTATCTGCGGAGCTGCCGTAGCGGGATAAGCTGTTGTACAGCTGCTCGGTTGTGTAGCCATACCTGTCCAATATCGCCACGTACACCGACGTAGAATCAGGCCTCCATGAGGTGTACGACGACAGGTGCACATCTTCCAGCAGCGCGTCGGTTTGGTGCATCTCCGCCAGCATTTTTACCAGCTTGCGCTCAGGGATATATTTTCTGTCGCTGCACGCCGCGGTGAAAAGAAAAAGCAAACTAAAAACAAGGTATGAAAGTCGCATTGTTGGCATTTTTTTACGCCCCAAATGTACGCAAAAATTTTTGAATTTCGGCTAACCGAAACAGAGCAACATCCAAGCGGATATGAAAAGCGTTGGACAGGTAATTCAGAATGTTCCGGTAAGCCCGTAAGCTTGAGTAGCGCAAAAGACTTGGCTGTATATGTGAAATCCAGCCCGTGTAGTTTCGATTTTGCGGTTGAGCTGCAAGACGGGATACCCCGCTTTCACTTGCAGATGCTTTTGCAGACGTTTGTCGGCGCGAATCGCAAACAGCTGCTGCGTACCTCCCGTTACTTCAATCTGGTACTTTGCGCGAAGAAAGTTGAAGAGCGACCGGTTTTCAAGGCTGTACGATGTAAGGTGTGGTAGCTTTATGTCCGGCAGCATGGTAATATCCAAAAAAACAGGCGTTCCCTCCAGCACGCGTAGCCGCTCAAAGTATATGCACCCTGCCCTTTGCTCTGCCTCGCTGACTGGAAAGTTGAACGCCTCCGTCCACTGCCTTCGTTCGGGTTTGAGGATAATGTGTGTTAAGATGTTGCTTTGCCCCACCGCTGAGGTTGTCCCTATAATAGACAGGATGCCAATACCTTTTGGCGTTCCTTTTACTATGCTTCCCTTGCCCTGATGCTTCACGATGAAGCCGTCGGAAATCAGCAAATCCAGCGCTTTGCGTACCGTTGGCCTCGTTATGCTGTGAGCGCCGGACAGCGCGTTTTCCGAAGGTAATGCCTCTCCTGCCAAGTATACGCCATCAATTATTTGCTTGCGCAAAAATTCGTATACCTGCCGATATTTGGGTAATTCTATCATATCGGGTGCAAAGATAGCCCTTATTTATGCAAATTAAAAATGTGGATTAAAAAGGAATAAAAACAGTAAGGGTTTCATTATGCCCACCAAGGGAAATCAGCAAAATTGCAACTTTTGCTATTGTCAAAGTTAGGAATCACGCGCGATTTGCAGCATTTGGCAGAAATCGGCGTTTTCAAAGCAAAAGGCAGATGGTTAGCTCAGTAATGCAAAAAAAACGGAACGGGAATTAATCTATCCTGTTCCGTTTTTTATCTACTCTCCAAGTAAAGCTCACGAAATCTTTTTGGAGGCCAGCTTGCTTAATCGTTCAGCGAAAAACGCTTAAATGCAGCTACCGTAACATCCTTGTCAACGCTTTTGAGGTAGGCTTCTACGGTAATTTTACCGTCGTTGATGAAATCTTGTGCCAATAGTGTGCTGTCTTTGAAGAAGCGGTTGAGCTTACCCTGCGCAATTTTTTCAATCATGGCTTCGGGCTTACCGTCAAGCTTCGCTTGCTCGCGGCCTATCCTCAGCTCTCTTTCCTGAACTTCCTGCGGGCAGTCGTTTTTGCTCACCGAAACAGGGCTCATGGCGGCCGTCTGCATGGCGATGTACTTGGCCGATTCTGCCGGCAGCGCCTTGTT
>JAIRXY010000030.1 GCA_031268055.1 Prevotellaceae bacterium
TGGCGGCGCTGAAAAATATAGATAGCAGCCTGTCCTTCCTGAGCGAAGAGCAGCGCACAGCCATACAGAGGTTTTGGCAGAATTTTTCGCCCGGAGAGAGCAGCCGCCTTCAGGCCAACGTTGCTTCGCTGTGGAGCGCCCTCCTGCCCACCTACCACCACGTTCGGCAAACGCTGCGCAAAAAGGGCACGGCCTATCAGGGGATGCTATACCGCGAAGGCGCCGAAATCCTGCTCAAAAACGGCTTCGACTTTGGAGCGGAAAAGTTTGCTTTTATTGGCTTTAACGCGCTCAACGAGTGCGAGAAAACCCTCATGCGGCATTTGCAGAAAGAGCAGCGCGCCGAGTTCGTCTGGGATTACGACCGGTACTACGTTGACGACAGGCATCAGGAGGCAGGGCTGTTCATGCGGCAAAATCTGCTTGAGTTTCCTCCGCTCAAGGTGGACGAAAGCTATTCTCCGTTTTCCGAAAAAAAGGATATACAGGTTATCGCCACCACCTCGGATGTGCTACAATCCAAGTTGCTGCCAACGCTGCTTGGCGAGGTGTGCGGCGGCCAACCGCTCGACCGCCGTACAGCCATTGTCCTTGCCGACGAGGGCTTGCTCATTCCGACGCTCTACTCGCTGCCGCCCGACATCGAAATGCTCAACGTAACAATGGGCTACCCGCTATCGCAAACGCCCATCTACAGTCTGATAGAGCTTTTCATTAGCCTGCACAAAAATGCAAGGGAGGCCGAAAATCAGCCCCTCAAGTTTTACCACAAGGATGTGCTTGCACTGCTACAGCACCAGTACATACGCATGATTGCCGGAAGGGAGGCGCGCGCGCTGAGCAGCAAAATTATCCGGCAGAATCGCGTGTACGTCACCTCCGGAGATTTTTTGGCGGAGGCGGGCAGCCGGTCGCGCTTTTCCGTGCAGCAGCTGCTTACGAAGCTCTCCACGCCCGACGCCTTTACAGCCATGCTTGGCAGGCTGATGGCGGCTGTTGCCGCTGTTGAGGCAAAAGAGGATACCTTTGACGGCAAGCTGCGGCGCGAGTACGTGGCCTACGCCTACAAATCGCTCAACCAGCTTGCCGACGCGCTTCGCGAAAGCGAAATGCAGCTGGAGCTGGCCGCATTTTTCAACCTTCTGCGGAGCGCGCTCAAGGGTGTTCGCATACCGTTTGAGGGCGAGCCTGTAGCGGGCTTGCAGGTTATAGGAATCTTGGAAACCCGCGCGCTGGATTTTGAAAACGTAGTGGCGCTCTCGCTCAACGACGATATTTTTCCGCACGGCGAAGCCATACCGTCGCTCATCCCGTATAACCTGCGCCGCGGCTTTGGCTTGCCCTCCATTGAGCAGCACGAGGCAACCTACGCCTACTACTTTTACCGCCTGCTACAGCGCGCCCGGCGGGTGCGGTTGGTATACAACAGCCAGAGCAGCGATAGCCGCAGCGGTGAAGTAAGCCGCTACCTGCGCCAGCTGATAATGGAAAGCCCGCACAGCGTTCCCGAGCGCAGCATCTCGTACAGCGTAACGCGCGCGCCGGCAAAGCCTATTGTCGTTGAAAAAACGGGCGCGGTGGCCGATATTCTTGCCGAGTACTTGGACGACGGCGAAAGGGCTGTTTCGGCAAGCTCGCTCAACAGCTACATAGCCTGTCCGCTCAAGTTCTACTTTGCCCAAATTGCCCGCCTCAAAGAGCCTGAAGAGGTGGACGAGGAGGTAGACGGGCGCATGCTGGGCAACATTTTTCACCACGTCATGCAGGCAATTTACGCGCCGCTCCTCGGCCACAGCGTGTCGGCCGCGGACATAGCAGTCAGGCTGCAAAATCGGCAGGAGATTGCCACGCTGACGGAAAGGGAAACGGCAAAAGAGTTTTTTAACGACGAAAATGAGGCTGCGGAAATTCTGCGCAACGGCAAGCTGCTCATGGTAAAAGAGACGGTAGTAAGGTACGTCGAGGGAACGCTGCGGTACGACATGCGCTGCGCGCCATTTACGGTGGCAGGGCTTGAAAAAAAGATTGAGCACAAACTGCCCATTGGCGACGGACAGGCGGCAGGGCGCATGGTGAACTTTAGCGGCTACATCGACCGCATAGACGCTACGGACGAAGGCATCCGGATTATCGACTACAAGACGGGCAGCAGCCTCAACGGTAAAAAGGGAAAATTTCTATCGGTAGAGGCGCTTTTCTCGGAGAAGGAGGAGGAGCGCCGCCCGGAGATTCTGCAAACGCTACTGTATTCGTCCATCATGCGCGAAAAGGAGCCGCTGCCGGTAGCGCCCATGCTGTTCTTTATCCGCAACGTTTGCAGGAGCGATTTTGACGGCAGCGTCAAAATAAAAAGTGGGACGAGCTACGCCACCGTGAGCGATGCAGCGCCGCTCCTGCCGCGCTTTGAGGAGCTGCTGCGCGCCAAGCTTTCCGGCCTGTTCGACGCCTCGCAGCCGTTTGTCCAAACCAGCGACGTTGAGGCTTGTACGCTGTGCCCGTATAGCGAAATTTGTCACCGATAAAATATCTACATAGCTATGAAATTTATCAAAAAACATAAACATCTGATTCCATTTATTGTGGGGGCGCTGCTTATAGTGCTTTTTTTGCCGCGCGAGGGGAAATTTCAGTACGAATTTCAGAAAGGAAAAGTGTGGCAGCACAAAACGCTGAACGCACCGTTTGACTTTCCCATTTACAAAACCGAAACGGAGCTGGCCAACGAAAAGCGGCAAACGCTCAACTCCGTTATCCCCTACTACAACCGCGACAGCAGCGTATACTACGTGCAGCGGTCGGATTTGGTGAATACGTTTCGCACGTCGCTTCGCACCACGTACAGCAGCCAAGGTCACGGAGGCCTTTTGCAGTACAACTACTACAACCTGATAAACAAAATACTGCCTGCGCTGCAAGGGCAGCTGAGGTTTATTTACGGCAAGGGAATACGCGAGCCTAACTCGGTTGCCGAAAATTACCTCAGCACGGCCAGCGCAACGCTGGTGGTAATCACCGGAAATATGGCAAGGAGCTTTCCCAGCGGCGAGTGCTTTACGCCGCAGAGCGCCTACCTGTACCTCTCCAACCGCTTGCAGGCGCTGTGGAGCGAGGGCTCAGTGGAGCAGGCATTTTACAGCAAGCTGGATGTGCAGAGCTTCCTCAAGCCCAACCTTCGCTTCAACGAGCAGATAACCGCGCAGGCGCTTGAGCAGCGCATGGCGGCCATATCGCCTACGCAGGGCATGGTGAGCGCAGGGCAGCAAATTGTGGCGCAGGGAGAGGTGGTTACCGCCAACACGTTCGGCATGCTCTCGTCGTTCAGGTACGAGTACGAGCAGCGGGTGGGATACTCCGGCAACACGTGGCTGCTGCTGTTAGGGCACCTGCTGCTCACGCTGCTTTTCATGTCGATGCTTTTTCTATACACCTCGGCGCTGAGCCGAAGAAAAGTGCTCACCCTCAAGGAAAACAGCTTTTTGCTGCTGCTGGTAGTCTCGTTTTTTCTCACCACGCTGTGGGTTAGCCGAACGGGTATCGCCAGCATTTACGTTATACCGTTTGCCGCCCTTCCTATTTTCGTCTGCACCTTTTTTGATATGAAGCTGGCGCTGCTTACCCACTTTGTTACAACCATGCTGGCCGCTTTTATTGTCCCCAACAGCTTTGAATTTTTTCTGATAACCAGCGTTGTGGGGTTTGGCGCAACGTACAACAGCAAGGATGTATACCGCCGCAGCAAGCTCTACCGCACGGCAGCTATTATTCTGGGCGTCTACTGCCTCACCTACATTGCGCTCACCTTTATCAAGGACGGCAGCCTGACGTTCGATTGGCGCGTCTACCTCTGGTTTACCGTCAACACGGCGCTGGTGGTAGCAATGCAGCAGCTGGTGTACGTGTTTGAAAAAATCTTCGGCTTTACCTCCGACAACACGCTCATGGAAATTTCGGATACCAACAACGCCCTGCTGCGCGAGCTGGCCGAGGTTGCGCCGGCCACCTTTCAGCATAGCATACAGGTGGCCAACCTTGCCGAAAGCGTTGTCCGGCAAATTGGCGGAAACCCTCTGCTGGTAAGGGTGGGAGCGCTATACCACGATATCGGGAAAATGAATAACCCAACCTACTTTATCGAAAATCAGGCGGCAGGATTCTCCCCGCACCACCACCTCGACCCCGAAGAAAGCGCGCGCATCATAGTGAGGCACGTAACCGACGGCGTGGCCATTGCCCGCAAGAACCGCCTGCCCGAAATCGTGGTACGCTTTATCCGCACCCACCACGGCACGTCGTTGGTGCACTACTTTTACCGCGCGTACAGGGAAAAGTACCCGGAGGCTACCGACTTCTCCAGCTTTCGCTACCAAGGCTCCAACCCAACCACCAAGGAGCAGGGCGTGCTCATGATGGCCGACGCTGTGGAGGCGGCTTCGCGCACGCTCACTAAGTTTACGCAGGAGTCCATCAGCGATTTGGTAGAAACGGTTATTGCCTCTAAGGTAAACGGAAAAATGCTGGAAAACACCGACCTTACATTCAACGACATCAGCACGGCAAAAGCGATATTCAAGAAGAAGCTGCAAAATATTTACCACGATAGAATAGCTGTTCCGGTGGCCGAAAATTAGTGCGGGAATTTTCGCGGCTAAGTAAAGCAGGGAAAAGGTTCCCTGCTCTGCCAAATTGAGTACCAACCATCTTTTGAAGCGCCTTGCTAATCAAAAAAACGGTTGCTCCAAAATATTTTTACGGTGGTTTTGCAATTGTACAAATATTTGCTACCTTAGCGGACTTTTAAAAAGGAGAGTTGGAAATATGAAGTCAAAGGAAACAAAAGCGAAAACGCGATATTCGGACGAGGAATTGGCCGAATTTAAGGAGCTTATTTTAGACAAGCTGGAAAAAGCTCAGAGAGATTACGAAACGTTGCGCGAGGTTATCATGCAAAGCAACAGCAATGATACCACCGACACATCACCCACCTTCAAAGTGCTGGAGGAGGGCGCAGCTACGCTGTCGAAAGAGGAGTCGAGCAAGCTGGCCGAACGACAGCAGAAGTTCATACAACACCTCGAAGCGGCGCTCGTACGCATTGAGAATAAAACCTACGGCATTTGCCGCGAAACAGGCAAGTTGATTCCTGCCGACAGGTTGCGCGCCGTGCCGCACGCTACGCTGAGCATGGAAGCCAAAAATAGAAGATAGCAAAAAGCGTAGCAAACAAAAAAAATATCGCAATACTCACAAACCTCGATAGATGAGTCTTCTCAAAAAATCTGCCCTGCTGGCAATACTTATTTTAGCTGCCGACCAAGCGCTCAAAATTTGGGTGAAAACCCACATAGCGCTGGGTGAATCCATCAGCCTCATTGGTGATAGAGCATTCATTCACTTCACCGAAAATCCCGGCATGGCCTTTGGGATTGAGCTTGAGTTTTTGGGCGGCGCAGGTAAGCTCTTCCTCACGCTGTTTAGGGTAGCGTTTATTGGCATCCTCGTATGGTTTACGTGGAGGCAAATTCACCGCAAGGCCCCTGTGGGGCTAGTACTCGGGCTTTCGGCCATGTGCGCTGGGGCAATGGGCAACCTTATTGATTGCCTTTTTTACGGGGTTGTTTTTAGCGCCTCAACCTATACGCAGGTAGCGCAGCTCTTTCCGGCGGGAGGCGGCTATGAGGCGTTTGGGTTTGGAAGAGTGGTAGACATGCTTTACTTTCCCGTTATTCAGACCACCTACCCGTCGTGGTTTCCATTCAATGCCGGCGAGCGGTTTGTTTTTTTCCGCCCCATCTTCAACCTTGCCGACGCAGCCATCACTTGTAGCGTTTTTTACCTGCTCATTTTTCAGCGCTCCTTTTTATCTAAGGACGAAAAGAAGGGGTAGCAGCACGGCAGATTTTTTTCGAGGAGCGCTTTGGGTTACGTTGAGTTTCGCTTCAAATTGTCATTTTTTCATTTCGGGTGGTTGGCGAGTTTTTTCGTTCTATTTACCCCGCACTATTCTTCGGAGCTACGTAGTAGTTTAACATGGATAGCCTCGTGCAAGTGAAGCACAGCGCAGCGAGGGTAAAAGGAACACCATACGGGCTTTTCCGCAGCAACATTAAATGATGTATATTATTGATTGTTAGTCTTTTGCATATTTTGTTGCAACCTTTTTCATCATGAGGTTGCAACCTTTCCCTCAGAGGTTACCCCCTTTCTTTAATTTTATTTTTCAATAAATTAGCTTGCAGCGGCATGGCAATGGGTGCAATTTTCATAAAATTCAGCTATGCTTGGTTGACAATGGAAAGAAATGATTACCTTTGTGGTTAAATTTCTTTTGCTGTGTAGAAAATATCGTGAGCAAGCCTGCGCGCTTTGCCGCATGGGTGGCGCGAAAAGAATCTTTGGATACCATAACATTAGCCAAGTGAAGTTAAACCAAAAAAGATAAACAAATGAAAAAAAGTTTTTTAGCGCTATCGCTCTTAGTAGCTGTGCTTTCTGCATTCGGCAAGGAGTACCGGTATGACGCCGTACCGAACGACCCCTACAAAGCGCGTATCTACACGCTCGACAACGGGCTAAAGGTCTACCTCACCACCTACGCCGGCGAGCCCCGTGTGCAAACCTACGTGGTTGTGCGCGTGGGCGGAAAGAATGACCCACCCGAAACCACAGGCTTGTCCCACTACCTTGAGCATATCATGTTTAAGGGCACATCGCGCTTCGGCACATCGGACTACGCAAAGGAGAAGCCCCTGCTCGACGACATTGAGCGCCGCTACGAGGTGTACCGCACCACCACCGACGAGCTACAGCGCAGGGCCGTCTACCACCAGATAGACAGCGTGTCGGGCTTGGCGGCGCAGTACGCCATTGCCAACGAGTACGACAAGCTGATGTCGGCCATTGGCGCAAGCGGCACCAACGCTTTCACCTCGAACGACGCTACGGTTTACCAAGAAAATATCCCCTCAAACCAAATTGAAAATTGGGCAAAAATTCAGGCCGAGCGGTTTGCCGACCCTGTAATCAGGCTATTCCACACGGAGCTTGAGACGGTGTACGAAGAAAAAAACCGGTCGCTCACCAACGACGGCCGCAAGGTGTATGAAGCCATGCTCGCCGGACTTTTTCCGCACCACCCCTACGGAACGCAGACCGTTCTGGGAACACAGGAGCACCTGAAAAATCCGTCGATTACCAACATCAAAAAGCACCTCGAAAAGTACTACGTGGCCAACAACATGGCCGTCTGCATGTCGGGCGATTTTGACTGCGATACGGCCATTGCCATTGTTGACCGCTACTTTGGTACGCTGAAAAAGAGGGAGGTAGAGCCCCTACAGGAGTATAGAGAAAGCATGATTATGCCCATGCAGGAGAAAACGGTTTACGGCCCCGAGGCCGAAAGCATTGCCATTGGCTTTCGCTTTGCAGGGGCTGCCAGCGAAGACGCCGACATGCTCAGGCTGCTGGATATGGCGCTTATGAACGGCCATGCCGGGCTGATAGATTTGAACATTACGCAGGAGCAAAAGCTGCTCCACGCGTCGAGCAACGTTGTAAACCTGACTGACCATCAGGCGCTGCTCCTGCAGGCTACCCCCAAGCAGGGGCAAACGCTGGACGAGGCCAAAGCCTTGCTCTTTGAGCAGCTGGAGAAGCTCAAAAACGGCGAGTTTGAGGATTGGCTGCTCAAAGCCGTAATTACCGACTTCCGGCTCTCCACCATTCAGGGAATGGAGAGCAACGCAATGCGCGTAATGCTGCTGGCATCCTCGTTCACGGACGATGTGGCGTGGAAAGACAGGGTGGAGCGGATTGACCGAATGGAGAAAATAACCAAGCAGCAGCTGGTGAAATTTGCCAACGAACGGCTGGGCAACTGCTACGTGGTGGTATACAAGCGCACCGGAAAAGACCCCGACGAGAAGAAGATAGACAAGCCCGAAATTACGCCCGTGCAGCTCAACCGGAACGCCGAAAGCAGCTTCCTGACGCAGATAAAAAGTACGCCGGTGAAGCCGATTGAGCCGGTTTTTCTCAACTTCAAAAAAGACTTGAGCAAGCTGAAGATAAAATCGGGGGTGGAGGCGCTGTACAAGCAGAATAGCGAAAACGACCTGTTTGAGCTGGCTTATGTTTTCGATATGGGGGCAAACCACGATAAGGAGCTGCCGCTGGCGACCTCGTACCTGAAGTATTTGGGGACTGGCAAGTATACCGCCGCGCAGCTCAAGCAGGAGTTTTACAAGCAAGGCTCGTCGTTTACGGTGTTTTCGTCCGGCGAGCGGGTTTACGTTAGCTTGAGCGGCTTGAGCAGCAACATGCTGGCTTCGCTTGAGCTGCTTGAACACCTGCTTGCTCACGCGCAGGTGAACGAAGAGGCCTACGCCAACCTTGTTGACGATATGCTGAAATCGCGCGCCAACGCCAAGCTGAATCAATCTACCAACTTTAGCCGGCTGTACACCTACGGCGTTTACGGGGCGTTTTCGCCTGCCACCAACATACTTTTGGAGGAATCGCTCAAGCAGCTCAAGCCACAGGCGCTGGTAGATAAAATTCATGAACTTACAAGCTACCGCCACCGTATTTTTTACTACGGGCCAAAGCCGGACGCAGAGGTTGTTGCTGTGCTGCAAAGCCACCACAGGATACCAAAATCGCTGAAAAAGCTGCCTCCCGAATCAACCTTTGTAGAGCAGCCCACCACCGCCGGCAGGGCGCTTTTTGCCCACTACGACGCCAAGCAAATATACCTTGCCATGCTATCGAAGCTGGGCGCGTACGACAAGTCGCTGGTACCCATCGTAATGCTGTACAACGAGTACTTTGGCGGCAGCATGAACTCCATTGTTTTTCAGGAGCTGCGCGAGGCGCGAGGCTTGGCCTACTCTGCCTCGTCGATGTACTCCCTGCCCTCACGCATAGACCGGTCGGCCTACATGTCTGCTACCATCGGCTCGCAGACCGATAAGATGGGCGAAGTGGTGACGGTGTTCAACTCCATTCTAAACGATATGCCCGAATCCGAGACGGCGTTTAAGCTGGCGCAGGATGGCATTATCCAGCGCCTGCGCACCGAGCGCATCACCAAGGCCGATGTGCTCTGGGCTTACGACGCCGCGCAAAAAATGAAGCTGAGCTACGACATTCGCTACGATATATTCAACAAGGTGCCGACAATGACGCTGGACGATGTGAAGCTGTTTCAGCAAACGCACGTAAAAAATCTTCCCTACACCTACTGCATTTTAGGCGACGAAAATTCTGTTGATTTTGAAAAAATGAAGACCTTTGGAACGGTAGAAAAGCTGACCCAAGAGCAGATTTTTGGATACTAAAGGGAAATTTTGAATTTTGAATGAGGCTTGCGCCAGCAAACGCTCTGTGACAAGTTCCACAGAGGCGACGCTTTATTAACCGTATGCTTCGGCTTACGGTTTTGGTGGCTTGCACCGCCATTTATCCTGTGCTGTGATTTTTTTTGATTTTGAGTGATTTCAATCAAGATATGCAATCTGCTTTCTTCTGAATAAGCATTGTATTACAATTATTTACATATGGAAGGAGCTGAATTAGGGGCTAACTATCAGCGCCAAAAATTTGTTTTTTTAATGCATTTCGCTACCTTTGATATGAAAAAAATGCTACAAGCTACGCCGATTTAGAAAAAACGGCATGAAGCGTTGTCAAAATTTTTGCTTGTTATTGCACAGGTGGCCTTTGGCGGCGTTGTTGTAGCGTCGTTTTCCAAGGAAACTGATTTTTACTATGGACGCATTTACTATCACCTACGGCGCGCTTTTGGTCGTTTCCGTTTTGCTTATTATCTACGCGTTTGTTAGCAGGCGCTACACCAAGCAATAACGCTGCAAGGCTTTGTTGAATGAGGCTTGCGCCAAGTTATCTTACTGCGCGCGAGTTGATTTTATACATAAAAAGTGTGCGGTACGCTATCTATGCACGATTTGGTGACAAACAATAATCAATTTGCATAAAGCTATCCCGCAGTGAGTATAGCTGAGAGCTGAAAATTTTCGACCTACACAGAATTTTCAATGCTCCGCTAAATCCGGCGTAAGCCCCATTCAAAATTACTCACCTCGTGCTTATTTTTAGCGGAGTTCGTGAGCTCGCTTCGCTCGGTTCAAAATTCAAAATTTCACAGCGTGCGTTACTCTGAGATTGTTGAAAAATTTCGCACAGCGCCGTTTGTGCGCCTGATGCTTCCTATGAGCGCCGGAATTATTTTTCAGGTGCAGCTTCCCTCTTTTAGGTTGGGTGCGCTATGGCTGTGCCTTGCCTTTTTTGCGCTGATGCTATTTGCGCATTATCGCCTGATAACCTACGCGTGGCGGTGGTGCTTTGGGCTGTTTGCCAACCTGTTTTTATTCTTTTTTGGCGTTGCCATTATGCAGAACGTCAAGCTGGAGGGCGAGCTGCCCGTTGGAGAAAATATTTACGTGGCGGCAATTGTAACCGGCGACCCATCGCAAAGCCCAAAGTTCACCAAGCTGGATGTTACCGTAACGGCGTACTGCGATAGCGCGGAGGTGTGGCGCGAGGTGAATGAGCGAATGACGCTATACCTGCGCAACGACAGCATAGGCGCTCTGCCGCTGCTGGGGGATAAGCTGGTTGCGCGGGTCAAGCCCAACGCTAACCCTCCGGCAAAAAATCCATATGAGTTTGACTACGGCAGCTACTTGCGCAAGCACGGAGTTTTTTCCGCTGCATTTATTGATGCCGGCAGCTGCGTGGTGGTTAGCCACAACAACTTGCCGATATGGAAAGCAGCGCCCAAAAACATTCGCAAAACGCTGCTGGCGTACTATGCACAGCAGGGCGTTGTCGGCGAGGAGCTGGCCGTGCTGCAGGCGCTGACGCTTGGCGATAAGTCCATGCTGGACTCCGACCTGCGGCAGTCGTATGCGGCGGCGGGCGCCCTGCACATTCTGGCCGTCTCCGGCCTGCATGTGGGCATCATCAGCATGATACTTGGATTTTTTCTTAAGGTTTTGGACAGGCGGAAGTATGGAAGAATTATGCGGGGCGTTATCGTTCTGCTGTGCATGTGGTCGTACGCGCTGGTGGCGGGGCTATCGCCGTCGGTGCAGCGCGCCACCATTATGTTTACGGTGCTCACCATTGGCAACATGTTTAGCCGCTCTACCAATACCTACAACACGCTGGCTTTTTCGGCCTTCCTGATTTGCGCGTTCGACCCGCTGAGCCTTTTTGACGCAGGTTTTCAGCTCTCGTACGCGGCGGTTTTGTCCATCGTGTTTTTTCACCCCTACATTTACCGGCTGCTACACTTCAAGCGTTATTTGCCCGATGCCGTGTGGTCGCTTGTTTCGGTTTCGCTGGCGGCCAACATCGGCACCTTTCCCATTTCGGTGTACATGTTTCACCAGTTCCCGCTTCATTTTCTCATTACCAACATACTTGTCAACATCCCAACGATGGTCATCATGGCGGGCTTTCTGCTGACGTTTCCATTTGCGTTTATTTCGGCCATCCCGTATGTAGGCGGGCTGCTGGCAATGCTCACAAGCCTCAGCGTTATGCTGCTCAACTACCTTATTCGCTTCGTAGAGAGCTTGCCCTACGCCCTGATTGAAGCCCTCTGGATAACGCCGCTGCAAGCGTGGCTGATGCTGCTTGCCATTCTTGCGCTGGCTTTTTATATGTGGGCAAAGAGGCCTAAGCTTTTCATGCTATCGCTGTCGCTCATGGCTGTGTGCCTGTCGCTGCGCGTGGTGGACAAGTACAGGCAGCAGCAGCAGACAGTGATGACGGTGTACAGCATACGGAATGTTTCGCTTATCTCGTTTGTCAACGGTGGCGAGGGTTTTGCTTTGTGCGATAGCGCTGATGTGCCGAACCCATTCAACTTTAACGTGAAAAGCCATGTAACGTACTTGGGATTTTCGAGCTTGGCGTCGCTTGAGAGGATAGCGCTACAGGAGGCCTCCGACAGAGAGTTTGCCGAGCAGGGTATATACAAAGGATTTGTAAGCTTTGCCGGAAAAACGGTAAAGATTCTATGCAACGAAGCCGTCAGCACGCTGCAAGCTCCCATTGATGTAGACTACCTCATACTGACTTCGTCGTGCAAGCTGCGCCCCAGGCAGATAGCGGCAATGTACCGTCCGCAGCAGGTCATTATCGACGCTTCCATGCCAACCTACCTTGCGCGGCGGCAGGCAAGCGATTTTGAAAAAATGGGCATAGCCTGCCACAACGTGAACGAAGCCGGCGCGTTTGTTCGCTCCTTTTAAATGAGGTTTTTTGCGTAAACCAATTGTTCACCTTATACTTTTTTTAAGGTGTTCGCGAGTTGCTTTGCTCGGTTTAAAATTCAAAATCCAAAATTTCTACGTATATTTGCGCAGTTAAAAAAAACGTAAAAAAGATGAAACGCTTAATTTTTGTAGCGCTGTCGGCAGCCATGCTGTCCTCGTGCTCGTATTACAACAAGCCTGTAACCATGCAGGAAAAGGTAGACGCTGCTTGGGCGCAGGTGCAAAATC
>JAIRXY010000031.1 GCA_031268055.1 Prevotellaceae bacterium
TATGCAGCCTGCTGCTATCCAACCTGATTTTTTTCTCGCTCAGCGCGCAAACCTTTGTGCACGAAAAATCGAGCTCGTACATCTGGCCTAAAGAGCCGGAGGTGCTTAGCAAGCTCGACAGGTGGCAAGATTTGAAGTTTGGCATGCTAATTCACTGGGGCCTGTACTCCCAGCTTGGAGTTGTTGAATCGTGGTCTATTTGCTCCGAGCAGGAGGACTGGATTCCTCGCGACACGGCTGTTGCCTACGATGCCTACAAGCGTAGCTACTGGGCTACGATAGACGCTTTTAAGCCCGAACGATTTGACCCCTTGGCGTGGGCCAAGTCGGGCAAGCTGGCCGGAATGGGCTACGTTGTATTCACCACCAAGCACCACGACGGATTCAACATGTTCGACACAAAGCAGAGCGATTTTTCCATTGCAAAGGGCGCTTTTAAGGACGACCCGCGGCGCAACGTGGCAAAGGAGGTATTCGCCGCTTTTCGGCAGGAAAATTACATGGTTGGCGCCTACTTCTCCAAGCCCGATTGGCATTCGCAGTACTACTGGTGGGACAGGTACGCTACTCCCACCCGCAACAACAACTACAGCATAAGCAAAAATCCTTGGCGGTGGAGCAAGTTCAAGGAGTTTACCTACAACCAAATAGAGGAGCTGCTCAACGGCGACTACGGCGCTATTGACATTCTTTGGCTCGACGGCGGGTGGGTGCGCCCCGCGAGGAAAAGCGACGCCGACCGGCAGGGGCGTTCCCCCAAAGAGGCGCAGGATATTGATATGCCCAAAATTGCTGCTATGGCAAGGAGCTACCAACCCGGCCTGCTGATTGTTGACCGCACTGTGCCGGGGGAATTTGAGAACTACCAAACTCCGGAGCGCGGTATTCCCGACGCCCAGCTTGCCACCCCGTGGGAAAGCTGCATACCGCTGGGGAACGATTGGGGCTACGTACCCACAGATATTTACAAATCGCCGGCAAAGGTGATTCATTTGCTGGCGGAGGTTGCGGCAAAGGGCGGAAATCTGCTGCTGGGCATTGGCCCCAAGCCCGACGGTACCTTACCCGACGAGGTAGCGTCGAAGCTGGAGCAGATAGGGGAGTGGCTGCAAAAGAACGGCGAGGCCATTTTCGGCACCCGCATCACGCCGGCCTACAACGACGGTGCTACGTGGTTTACCCAGAGCAAGGACGGAAAAAAGGTTTACGCCATTGTCTGCTGGGAAGAAGGCAAGCCAACGCCTAAAAAGATTGCGTGGAAAGGAAACGAGCCGCTACAAGGCAGCAAAATCGTATGCCTGCAAACGGGAAAAACCGTTGCATGGAAAAAAACGGCTAGCGGGGTTGAGCTGACCCTCCCGACCTCTCGAAATTGGCAGCCGGAGCTTGCGGCGCTGGCGTTTGCGGTGGAGGTTGGGAAGTAGCGGTGCAATGAAAAAGCTGATAGATTATGACAGCAGCAAATGATACAGTGAAAGATTTCGATTGCGTAGCAATGAAAAACGAAATTCAGGCAAAAATCTACGCCGAAACCAAGGACATGGCTTTCAAAGAATTGAGGGCTTTTTTAGACAAAAAGTTGGAAAGCGATGCTTTTTGGCAGCGAATAACCCGTCAGCAGCGCAGTGAGCAATCTATATTTTCACCAGCATGATATTATTTGTCATAAAATCAATTTGTTATAATTATTTTTGAGGATTTTTCGGAGTTTTCTTGATATTTTCCGCAGAAAAATTATTACTTTTGGCGGATATTATGTGGCTTATCGTAATAATCATTACTAACAATGTAGCTATCAAATGGTAAATGCAGAGGCAACCGACAAGACAATCACAGGGCACATATCGCAGATTATAGGCCCGGTCATAGACATCAGCTTTGATAAGGGCGATATCGACGGAGAAAAAGAGGCGCTGCTTCCCGCCATTCACGATGCTGTGGAAATAAAGCGTCGTGACGGCAGGACGTTGATTGCCGAAATACAGCAGCACATCGGCGAGCGAGCTGTACGCTCCGTTGCAATGGACTCTACCGATGGCCTGCAAAGGGGCATGACGGTGGTTTCGTACTACACCCCCATAAAAATGCCCGTGGGCGACCAAATTAAGGGGCGGCTAATGAACGTGGTGGGCGAAGCTATCGACGGCATGAAGCTGTTGGAGGATAGCGGCGCGCAGCCTATCCACCGTAATCCGCCCAAGTTCGAGGATTTATCTACGGTGCAGGAGGTGCTCTTTACCGGCATAAAGGTGGTTGACCTGCTGGAGCCATACTCCAAGGGAGGAAAAATCGGACTTTTTGGCGGCGCCGGCGTGGGCAAAACGGTGCTCATTATGGAGCTCATCAACAATATTGCCAAAAAACATCATGGCTTCTCCGTATTTGCCGGCGTAGGAGAGCGCACGCGCGAGGGCAACGAGCTGCTGCGGGAAATGCTGGAATCGGGCGTTATTCGCTACGGCGAGGAGTTTAAAAAGAGCATGGAGGAAGGCGGCTGGGACCTCTCCAAGATAGATTACGCAGAGTTGGAAAAATCGCAAGCTACGCTGGTGTTTGGGCAGATGAACGAGCCTCCCGGGGCGAGAGCCTCCGTTGCCCTGTCGGGCTTGACGGTGGCCGAATCGTTTCGCGACGCTGGGTCGGGCTCAAAGGATATTCTGTTTTTTATTGACAACATCTTCCGCTTTACGCAGGCCGGAAGCGAGGTCTCTGCGCTGCTGGGGCGTATGCCCTCGGCGGTGGGCTACCAGCCAACGTTGGCGTCGGAAATGGGTAGCATGCAGGAGCGTATCACCTCCACCAAAGCCGGCTCCATTACCTCGGTGCAGGCGGTGTACGTACCCGCCGACGACCTTACCGACCCTGCGCCGGCAACTACTTTCTCGCACTTAGATGCTAAAACTGTCTTGAGCCGTAAAATTACGGAGCTGGGCATTTACCCTGCCGTTGACCCGCTGGAGTCAACTTCGCGTATTCTCGACCCTGCCATTGTTGGCGAAGATCACTATAACACCGCGCAGCGCGTGATACACATCTTGCAGCGCAACAAAGAGCTGCAAGACATCATTTCCATACTTGGCATGGAGGAGCTCTCCGACGAAGACAAAACAATAGTAAATCGCGCGCGGAGGGTGCAGCGCTTTCTTTCGCAGCCCTTTGCAATGGCGGCGCAGTTTACGGGCGTGCCGGGCGCAATGGTGGCTATTGAAGACACCATCAAAGGCTTCAAGATGATTCTTGATGGCGAGGTTGACCATTTGCCCGAGCAAGCGTTCCTGAACGTCGGCACCATTGAAGAGGCAATAGAAAAGGGAGAGAAAATATTAAAGCAGGCGGGAAAG
>JAIRXY010000099.1 GCA_031268055.1 Prevotellaceae bacterium
GCGGTGATGGAGGGGCCGTCCACGTTCAGGGTTATGTGGCTGCTCTCCTCTGCACCCGCCAGCAGGTACACATCGCCTGCTTGGGCGTTGGCGGGGAGCGCCAGCGCAATTTCGTAGCGGCTTTGCGCAAGAAAATCTTTGCTGTCTACGGCCACATCTACGCTAAACACCACCTGCGAAACACCGGTGAGGTTATCGCCCACCACGGTGATGGTGTCACCTGCACGAACGGGGCTCGCCGCGCCGTATATGCTATCGAACACCACCGCGTCGGCGTAGGTAATGCGGCTCTTGGAGGTAACGCTTCCGCCCGGATACTTGAGCGTAATGTAGCCGTTTACTGCCGCCGGAGGAATTACCGCCGTAATTTCGCCCACAGATACTACCGTAGGCGGTACTTCAATGCTTTCGGGGAATACCACAGAAGTTACCCTGTTCAGGTTGCTGCCGATGAAGCGAATGGTCTCGCCCCGCTTTGTTGGCGTGGGGCCAAAGGCCTCCAGCGATACGTAGTCTTCTTCCTCCTGCTCGCAGGCAACAAAGGCTGTGGCTGCTGCCATCCAAGCCATGAGCAGCATTGTCCATTTACAGTATATTCTTGTTTTCATATTGTTTTATTGGTTTACAAGTTATTCAATAGGCACTATACGGAAATTGTCCAGCAAAAATATGGGCGAGCAGCTAACGCCCTCCACGCCTCCGCGGTAGAAGAAGATGGTAAAATCTTCATACCTACTTGGCAGCGCGCCAATATCAGCGCCATACGAGTCGTAGTGGAGCTCGCTCAATGGTATAGACACCGTAATCCACTTTCCGCTGGTGTGGAACGACCCGGTGGCTGCCCAAGGCATATATAGGCCTTTTGGATAACCGTCGTCGCTCCATATCGGGCTGTTGGTAGAGCCTGCCGGCGCAAACATGAGCTGCATGGCCAATGCGCTCCACGGATTTTCTGCCGGAATGTTGAGCTCAAACCGCAGCTGATATTTTGTTGGGTCGTCGCCCGGCAGCAAAGAGCCAACGTAAGGGTTGAAGTAGTCTACATCTCCTGTATTTTGCCAGTAGTATACGTCAAACTCGTCTTTCTGTCCGGTTGCTCCTGCATTGGTAACGTCGCCTGCTATTTTCAGGTAGGTTCCGCTAACGGATTTTTCGTCGCTCAGCTGCTCTGCGGCGGTGCCCAGCGCTCCCCAGCAGTCGACTATGGGGTAGTCGTCAAAGTCAAATATCATGCCGCGGTCATCTCTGTAAATGAAGGTAGAGCGGGCGCTGCCGTAGAGCGTTTTTACGGTTAGCTGCCCCTTGGAGTTGGCGGCAACGGCGGGTACTTTGGCAACAATCTGCGTAGGCGTAACCGATACTACCTCGGCTTCTACGCCGCCGGGGAAGAACACCTGCACGTTGTCCGGAGAGCCGTAAAAGCTTTTGCCCGTAATGGTAACCTCGTCGTTGGCCTGCGCGTACTCCGCGCTTATGCTTTGGGGCAGCGGCGCCGGCGGCATGGTCATAAAGGGGTGGGTGGCCTCCTTTCCCTTGCGGGTAGCTAACCGTATCAAGTCGCTCTGCTTTTCGTACATTTCCGAAGGTATGGTAACGATTATCGCGTTGTTGGTAATCATGTTCGGGTTTAGGGTGGTGGCGCGGCGGTCGTTAAACCACACCTCGCACACGCCGGCAAGGTTTTCGCCGATGATGGCCACCGTGCTGCCCATAAATCCTTTGGTAAGGAGCGAGTCGGCGGCTTCGGCGGCCGTGGGGCGCACGTAGCGAATAACGGGCGTAGCGTCGCTGTTCACGCCGTCGTCCTCTTTGCTGCACGACCATAGCCCCAAAATAGCCACGGCTGCAACGCCTATATTTGAAAGTATCTTTTTCATGTTGATAAACGTAGATTGATGTTGTTAGTTGTGTTACTCGTAGTATGGAGCTGCGTCGCCCAGCAGCTGCGGCGCTTTGGTGGTTACCGACGTGGGCATGGGCAGCTGCTTGATGTTGGCTGCCTCAATTTTCAAAGGAGTACCCACGTAGGTTTCGGAGTTAACCCTTTCGAAGCTGAGGCGGTAGCTGCTCCTGCTGTTTTCTATCTCCCACTTGCCGGCAGCGTCGGCGGCGTCGTGCTGGTCGTATACGCTTGTACCGTTTTCGCTCACAACAGCTCCGGTTTCCGGGTTGAGCTCGCGCCCGTCCTTGAGCACGTAGGTGTGGTCGCGGTGCATGCCGTTGAGGTAGCCTACGGCTTCGTCTCCGTGGCGGTAGTAGTAGCGCTTAACGTCAAACCAGCTGATACCTTCCAGCGCAAATTCGCAGCGGCGCTCGTGCAGCAGCTGCTCCCAGCTAACGGGAGCGCTCAGCGGATCCAAGCCTGCCCGCGCGCGCACAGCGTTGAAGTACGCTACTGCATCGGCGTCAGAGGTGGTATTGTCAGCGCCCATAGCTGCTTCGGTGTAAGTCAAAAATACATCGGCAAGCCGCAGGAAGTAGATGTTGCCGGCGGTGTTGAAGTTGGCGTCGCTGTTGCCCGTAACGTACTTTTTGCAGTGCGCCAGCATGGGGTTGCTGTTTTCTATCGGGGTAGCTTCCGTGTGCTCTGCGCCGCGGTTTACTATTTCGTATGTATACGTACCATCGCCCTCGTTGCTGAGCCCGGGGTAGCTGTCGCCCAGCGTCATGTATACCCAGCGGCGTCGGGCGTCGGTGGTGGCTTTAGGCGTACCGTCGGCTTCGTAGGCAAAAGCGTTCTGCAAGCTGATGGTGGGGCCTTTTCCTGCGCCCCATCCTGCCGTCTGGTCAATGAGCGAGCTGCGCGCCCACCCTGCTGCATGCTGGTTGCCGTAGTCGTACCCGCCGTTCATGCACTGCCGCGCAAACAGCGATTCGTAGCTGTTGTTGCCGCTTTCTTCAAATAGCTCGCCATAGCTGGGGTAAAGCGCCGGAAATTCGTCTATCACCAGCTTTGCATAGCGCTTTGCTTCGCTAAACCACCCGTCGCGCTGCGAAGCGTTAGAGTACACGTTGCCGAAATCGGAAGCGCGCGTTACGTAGACTTTTGCCAAGAAGCCGTAAGCGCTGTACTTGGTGGCGCGGCCGGGTTGCGGGTCGGTTTCGTTCAGCACGGCGGCGGCAGCCTCCAAGTCTTCGACGATAAACCGGTAAACGTCGCCGCGCAGGTGCTTGGGCACGTAGAGGTTGTTGCTCGTGATAAGCTCGGCGCTGTTCTCGATGATGGGCACATCGCCCCAGTACTCCGTTAGGAAGTAGTAGGCTACGCCCCGTATAAAGCGCGCCTCGGCAATGGCGTAGTCAATGGCGGGCTGCTCCACCCCGCCGTCCTTTGCCAGAATGGGCATGTCGTTGATGATGGAGTTGGCAAACGACACCACCCGGTATAGCCCCGTCCACCCTTGGTTGGAGTAGTTGTTGCCGGCCGTAATGGTGTTCAGGTAGAATTGCCCCTCCTGCTCGTAGGTGTAGTATAAATCACCTGCCAGCTCGTCGCCCGCCATCCACATGAAGCGGTTGGTAAAATCAGCCCATACGAAGCCGTAGAGCGTAGCGGTATTGCGGCGCACCGCCTCTTCGCTGGTGTAGTAGTTATCGGCTACTTCCTGCTCGGGCACCACGTTGAGCCAGTCGGTGCAGGCAAGCAGCCCGAGCATTGCTGCAAAGCAAAATGGTATAAGTATCTTTTTCATATTTCAGTGATGTGTTAATGTTAGAAACCAATAGTTAATCCTACAGTATAGACGCGGGGTACCGGATAGTGCCCCATATCGACGTTTTGCAGCAGGGCGCTTTGGTTAAAGGCGCCTATTTCCGGGTCAAAACCGCTATAGCCGGTGATAGTGTAGAGGTTTTGCAGGTTGACGTACACCTTTGCCTGCTTTATCGACAGGCGGTTTATCCAGCGCGGCGGAAGGGTGTAGCCCAGGGAGATGTTCTGGATGCGCAGGTACGACCCGTCTTCGATGTAGCGGTTGCTGGCGCGGCGGTTGTCGTTGTTGTCGTTGCTGGTTACGCGCGGCACGGTAGCTCCTTGGTTGATGAGGTAGGGGTTGTCGGCGTCGTCAGTGTTGACCCGCGCGTGGCTGGTAGCCGAGGCCAGCTGGTTGCTCCAGATGTTGCTCAAGCCCTCCAGCTCGGTGCGCGTATAGTTGAAGATGTCGCCACCCTGCGACCCGCTCAGCAGCAGGGTAAGTTCAAGGTTTTTGTACGTCAGCGTGTTGCTAATGCTGTACGTAAAGTCGGGGTTGGGGTCGCCAATGACGGTCTGGTCAAAGTCGTCGATTTTACCATCCGGCGTACCGTTGGGGCCGCTTATATCCTTAAACTTGATGTCGCCCGGCCATACCGCCCGCTCGCCTACATCGTTTATGCCGTTGTCGTCCAAGTCAACCTGAACGGGGCTGTTGATGATGTCGTTTTTATCCTTGAACAGGCCGTCGGTTTCATACCCGTAGAATACGCCGATAGGCTGCCCCACCTGCGTTACGGTTATGTTCTGGTACTTGGCGTACCACGCCAGCCCGCTGTAAATCCGCTGGGCGTCGTCGTTCAGGGCAATCACCTCGTTGCGGTTGAGCGAGAATATAAAGTTGCTCGTCCAGCTAAAGCTGCTGCTCTTGATGTTGTGCGTAAAGAGCGAAATATCCACGCCCCTGTTGCGTATCTGGCCGGTGTTTACCATTGGCGACTGCACATCCTGCGATGTCGAGCCGCCAAGGTACGACGGCAGGGACACTTGCAGCAGCAGCCCCTCCGATTGCTTGTTGTAAACGTCGGCGCTAAAGCTGATGCGGTTGTCGAGCAAGCCCAAGTCCACCCCGGCGTTGAGCTGCGCCGAGGCCTCCCAGCGGAGGTCGGGGTTAGCAATGTTTTGCATGCGGTAGCCCGTTCCGCCCAGGTGCGCCGGCAGGTTTTCGCTTTGCATGGACGAGCCGTACAGGTACGCGCCGATGCTGGAGTTGCCCACCTGCCCGTAGCTCAAGCGAAGCTTCAGGTTAGAAATTTGACGAACATCCTTCAGGAAGCTCTCGTTGTTTACCCTCCACGCCAGCGCCACCGACGGGAAGTACCCAAACTTGTTGTTGCGGCCAAACCTGTCCGAGCCGTCGGCGCGTATGGTGGCGGTGAGCAGGTAGCGGTTGTCGAAGTTGTATAGGGCGCGGGCAAAGAACGAAACGCTACGTCCCAGCCCCTTTCCGCCGTTGTTGTCGTTAAAGTCGCCGTCGTTGGTCACAAAGCGCACCTTGTCCGACGACAGGTGCTCCTTGCGTATCCAGCTGTTGCGCCACTCCGACTGCTCGGTTTCCGACCCCAGCGTCACGTTGAGCGAGTGGATTTCGGCAAAGGTAGGCGTGTACGTAAAGTAATTCTTTACGCTCCAGTAGCTGCTCTGCTGGTTGTCCTCGCGGATTTGGTTGTTGCTGTTTTGCAGGCCGGGGCCAAAGTTGTACTCCGGCGAGAACGAGGTGTTCAGGCTGTTGGAGGCGTCAAAGCCATACTCCGAGCGGAACTTCAGCTCTTTCAGCAGGGTAACCTCTGCGTACAGGTTGCCGGTGGTACGCCGCCGGTCCAGCTTGTTGTACCGGCTCAGCGCCAGCCATACGGGGTTGTAGCGCGAAGCCCCGTACTGAGAGGAAGGCGGAGCGTACTCGTCGTCGAAGCCGCGCACGGGGATGTCGGGCTGCATGGCGAGCGCCTGCAGCACCACGCCGTCGCCCCCGTCGTTGTTCGTCAGGGTTTCGCCGGTGCTGGTGTAGGCCAGCGAGCCGCCCACCTTAATGAGCTTGCTCACGGTAGCGTCAACGCTGGTGCGCACGTTGAAGCGGGTAAAGTCCGAGCCGATGATGATGCCGTCCTGCGCTGTCCAGCCGCCGCTAACGGCGTACTGCGTTTTCTCGTTGCCGCCAACCACCGATAGCTGGTGGTTTTGCATCAGCGCCGTGCGGAACACCTCATCCTGCCAGCGGGTGCCATCGCCCAGCAGCGAGGGGTCTTGGTATTCGGCCGCCGCGTTGCTGCCGTTGATGAGGGTTGCGTTGTCCTTTTGGAACTGGGCAAACTCGCGGAGGTTCATCATCTCAATGGTGTTGGAGCGCTGCTGCGCCGCAACGTACCCGTCGTAGGTAACGGACACTCCGCCCTGCGACCCGCGCTTGGTGGTGATGATGATTACCCCGTTGGCGCCCGCCGCCCCGTAGATGGCGGCAGCCGAGGCATCCTTCAAAACGTCGATAGACTCAATATCGTTGGGCGAAATCAGCGCCAGCGGGTTGGTTGTAGTCTGCCCGTTGCTGCCGCCCTGCCAGTCGAAGCCCGCGTAGGTAGCGCTCCCCTGAAAGCGCATGCCGTCTACGACGTACAGCGGCTCGTTGGAGCTGTTGATGGAGCTTGCCCCGCGTATGCGGATAGAGGTAGCGCCCCCCGGGGCGCCCGTGTTTTGCGTTACCTGCACGCCGGCAACCTTGCCCGACAGCATCTGGTCTACGCTGGGCGTAATGCTGCTTTGGAGCGTTCTGCTCGAAACCGAAGCTACAGCGCCCGTCAGGTCGCTTTTCTTCATCGTCCCGTAGCCCACCACAACCACCTCATCCAGCGATTGGTCGTCCGCAGCCAGCGTTACGTCGATGCGCGCGCGGCCGTCAATAGCCTCCTCCCTTGTAGACAACCCCAAGAAGGAGAACACCAGTATCCCGTCGGTTGGCGCCTGAATGTTGTAGCTCCCCGAAGCGTCTGTAGCAGCGCCCACGGTGCTACCTTTAACAACCACGCTTGCTCCGGCCACCGGAGCGCTGCTGTTATCCAGCACCCTTCCCGAAATGTTGAGCATATTTTGCGCGTATCCTCCCACGGGAAGCAAGGCGCACAGCATCAAAATCAAAAAACAACAAAGTAACTTGTTCTTCATAATTCATAAAATTAAGATAGATAACATCGATAAAACTAAATTTTCATCAGGACAAAAATACGCGCTAAGAGCAGGCCATTACAAGTACTTTATTATCCGTTAATGATACATTCTTGTCTTTAACATTGCTCCGGATGTCAAAGCAACGCTACCCCTGAAAATTAGGAATTAAGGGTAATATCCAAAATTAGTTGATTTTCACATAGCAACCAGCCAAAAGTAGGCGTCTCGAAAGTACCAGCTTCAGCTTGGATTACGTTCTTTGCAGGGTTTAACGGCCAGCTCTTGCTCCGTTCGCAGGGCTTCGTCCTGCTACGCTACTGGTAGTCGCCATTTCAGGGCTAAAAGCCCGAAATCATTTCTGTAGAGCTCCCTACAAAAATGAGTAGCTTTACGCATATCAAGTCATGAAAGGGGTGCAATCCATACGATGAATTTTCGAGGCAGCCTCTTATAAAAATAAATCAGCTAACTTATGACATCGCCGAATTAGGAATGTAGGGTATAATCGTCAACGTTATATTCGTAATCACTATTGTCCGATAAAAAGTTCGTCGCCCGGATTTCGCCCTTTCAGGTAGGGTGTTCAAAACCACGTAAATTTCCCTGCTGATTTTTATCGAAAAACCTCATTTTCACCTAATTTTAATAACAAAACAATCTCAGTAGCAGTGGAATACAAACCCAACCTCATTACCTCATTAAAAATCGGATGCGATTATGTTCGGTATCAATATAAAATTTCAGTGCTGACCGACTAAATTTAAAATTAGTCATGGTAAACGCATGAAAAACCCCGTAGGGGTTTCCTGTGAATAACCCCCAGATTTATCTGGGGGTAACACAAGCGCCACCCTACACACCAAAACCCCGTAGGGGTTTCCCTATTATTTGGGGCAACGCCTGAAACGCTGTAGAAGCATCGCATACACCGCTTTCATGAGGAAACGCTTACAGCGTTTTGCGCCCTATCTTCGCCCCTCCCCCAGATAAATCTGGGGGTTATTCACAGGAAACGCTTACAGCGTTTTGCTGTCGCCACAAAGGTAGGAGTCCGACAGCAATACTGCTGCCTATTTTTTAGGTGGTAGCTTTTGAAAAATTGAAAATTGTATTTATAATATGCTTATTACAAATAACATATAAATTGGAATCAACATTTTTTCATGCTTGTCGGTCAGTAGCGTAAATGAATAGTGATGCTCATCTTTTCCTAAGAATAATGACGCTGTCCCAGCGGCGGCTTTTGTTGAGAAAGCAAAGCCGCTGGTACCACGGCAGCGGGGAATTGGCGCCTTCCTTTAAAATTTCGACGGTAAAGCCGGCTTGGTCGAA
>JAIRXY010000110.1 GCA_031268055.1 Prevotellaceae bacterium
TTTGCGGTAAAAAAAGTGATAAAGTCAGGAGGGTTTAAAACCTGTTAGGGTACAACAGTCTTTTTATCGGACAGTAGCATATAGTACTACCAAAAATTAAAGGATTTTCTTGATTGCCAAGAAAATCCTTTAATCCTAATAAATTATGGTGCAAATAATTACCTAATTCACTATCTTCTTTTTTGCCGACGGCACAGATGCTGATGTGGGCGGAGAAGCGGATGTGGAATTTTAATCTCTTAAATGTAAAATCCATTTTACCACAGCAGGAGTTTGGGTGGTTATTTCTTTCGTTTTTGCTTCAACGTGAGATATAGTATACACCATATTCCATCCCTTTTTCAGCTGCTGATTGTACTTAAACGTAACTTTTTCTCCGTCCTCATTCGTCTCCTCACAGGAGCCTGTAATGCTCACATCTCCGTCCACATAGACAATCTTTCCCGACTCATTTTCAGCTTGTTGATATAACCTGCCTGCTACAGCGCCTGATTTGTATGCGTACAAAGCCGTAGTAGCTATTTTTACATCAGGATTACTCGTCGTCACACCTTGAGGTAATGATATAGCATCAAGGTATTGGGCGTTGAGGCTTGCCGGCAGCTTCAGCGTAAATTTGCCGCTGCCATACGGGACGCTTACAAGTACGTGGGCATCGTTATTGAGAAAAACTTCCAGCGTTACAGTATCAACTTTTCCGCTGTAGCTTTCTCCATTTTCAACAGCAATGTTGATAGCGTTGTTTTGAATCACGCTGCTTTCACTTTTGTTATCTTCGTTTTTGTTTTTGTTTTTGTCGCAGGAGCAAACAGCTGCAGCTGCAAGCAGGCTAACGAGCGCTATTGTAGTAAAAGAATTTCTTTTCATTGTATTTGATTTATTAGCAATGTTAGTAATGTTGTTTCATTTTCTGTTTCAATAGATTAATCATGTTCACTGTTTCAGCCCGCGGAGCATTAAGGATTTTCTTGATTGCCAAGAAAATCCTTAAATCCTAATAAATTATGGTACAAATAATTACCTGATGCGCTATCTTCTTTTTTGCCAACGGCACAGATGCTGATGCGGGCGGAGACGCTGATAGAATTTTAATTTCTTAGATATAAATACCATTTTGCTTCGGCAGGAATTTGAGTAGTGATTGTTATTTCGTACAAATTTTCTGCTTTAACTTTTCCTTCTTCATACCGCAGGTTCCATCCTTTTTTCATATTCACGCTATAGCTGTAGCTATACTTTGCACCTTTTACTTCCTTCCCCGAATCAATGCCTGTATAGGAGCCTGTAATGCTTACATCTCTGTCCACATACGTCAAGTATACGTCTCTGTCCCAATTTTCTGCCTTGTCCCAATCTTCTACTCCGTAGCGTAAGGCGCCTACTTCGGAGCCAGCTTTGTATGCCAGCAAAGACACATTGCTTTCTTGTACCTTAGAGTCGCTTATCGTTAAGCCCTTACGCGCTTCATCGGCATATTCAAAGTGAAAGTCTTTAAGGTATTTGGCGTCGACAGATGTCGGCAGCTTCAGCGTAAATTTACCGTTGCCATAGGGAACGCTTACAAGCGCAACACTTCTGTGCAGTTCCTCGGAATAAATTGTCAGCTTTACAGTATCAACTTTTTCGCTGTAGCGTCCACCGTTTTCAAGGTTGATTTCGATAGCGTTGTTTTGAATAAAGCCGCTTTTACTGTTGTTGTTGTTGTCTTTGTCTTTGTCTTTGTCGCAGGAGCAAACAGCTGCAACCGCAAGCAGGCTAACGAACGCCATTGTAGTAAAGGAATTATTTTTCATTGTATTGTTCATATAATATAAATGATAGTTAATAATAAATTCACGGCAAATCTATACGTATTTTAGAGAGAATAGACAAAAGAAGTAATAATTTTTCTGTAATAGTATGATTTTTGCAACATATTAAAAGTTATATATTTGCATCACTTTTTGATGTGGGGGTAGCTATTGCCTGATAAAAGTTGGCTAAGAAATGTAAAATAAATAGCCGGTGATGGTTGCTACTTCGTTAAATATTTGTTCCGTAGGGCGTGAGCGTAAAAAGTTGAAGTAATGTTTTTTTATCTACGTTCTTTAAAATTTATAACCTCCTTATCGTCACTACCTGCGCGCAGCCACCACCCGGCAGGATACCCAAGCGGGTGCATTTCAAATTAGCGCATAGCTGCAAGCCCGCAGATGGCATAGCTGCGCTACCTTGAAATGCATCCGCCCAAATTTGCACTTTGCAAATTAAAATATTCTCCGTAAATTGCCTACCTAAAATTAGCTGTCGGCTATGGGGTGCACTTCCGGCAGCCGCTTTGTAGCGGTAGAGGCGTTGCGGCAACGCCCCTGCAGAGGTTTTTGGCGCGCCAACGTGAGGAGCGCCCAGCTGCTTTAACATCCCAATTTTTATGTAAAATAAAAACAAAAGAAATTTTTAGATTGTTAGGATGCTTGCAAAAATACAAGTAAAATATTAATTTTGTGTCCAAATTTGGTTGACGATATCTTTGAATTTGTTGAATCTAAAATCTAAGTATACACAATTATGTCAGACAAAAAGCTGTTTGCCGAATTTCCGCCGGTTTCGACCGAGCAGTGGGAGGAGGTGATAACCAAAGACCTGAAAGGCGCCGACTACGACAAGAGGCTGGTTTGGAAAACTGCCGACGGCATCGCGGTGCGCCCCTACTACCGCGCCGACGACCTGAAGCGCGTGAAGCATGTTGGCGCAGACGCGGGTACATTCCCGTACGTGCGCGGCGCCAAAAACAACAACTGCTGGCTGGTGCGGCAAACCTACTGCGCCTGCACCGACAAGCAAAAAGCCAACGCACAAGCCCTCGAAGGACTCATGAAAGGAGTAGATTCGCTGGGCTTTTGCTTTGAAGGCAGGCTCGAGGAGGCCGACTTGGATACCCTGCTCAGGGGTATTTACCTCGACGCGGTGGAGGTAAACTTTGTGGGCTGCACCTGTAGCGGAGCAGGGCTTACCCAAAAGCTGGTGGCCTACGCCAAAAAAACCGGCGCTAAGCTCGACGACGTAGCCGCCTCCATAGACGCTGACCCGCTGCGCGAAATGACCACCAAGGGCGCCCTTGCCGACGACGCTTTTGACCAGCTGAAAGCCGCCATCCTCGCCGCCGCAGAGCTAAAGCGCCTGCGCAACGTGGGCGTATCGGGGGCGGTTGTGCACAACGCCGGAGCCACCGCCGTGCAGGAGTTGGCATTTGCGCTGAGCATGGGCAACGAATACCTCGCCCAGCTCACCGACCGCGGCCTCGCGGTGGACGATGTAGCCCGCCGCCTGAAGTTTACCTTTGCCGTGGGCGCCAGCTACTTTATCGAAATCGCCAAGGTGCGCGCCGCCCGCATGTTGTGGGCAAACGTGGTGAACGCCTACAAGCCCCAAAAAGGCTGCTCGGAGCGCATGAAAATTCACGCCGTTACCAGCGCGTGGAACCAAACGGCCTACGACGCCTACGTGAACTTGCTGCGCGGCACGACCGAGGCCATGAGCGCTGCCATTGCCGGCGTTGACTCGCTGGAGGTGCTCCGCTTTGATAAATCGTTCAAGGAGCCGAGCGAGTTTGCCAACCGCGTTGCCCGCAACACGCAAATTTTGCTCAAGGAGGAGGCGCACTTTGACCATGTGGTTGACCCTGCCGCCGGATCGTACTACATCGAAACGCTGACGCAAAGCATTGCAGAGGAAGCGTGGAAGCTCTTCAAGCTGGTGGAGGAAAAGGGCGGATACATTGCCGCGTTCAGGGCCGGCTTTATTCAGGAGCAAGTAAAGGCGTCGGCGCAAAAGCACGACAGCAACATTGCTACCCGCCGCGAAATCCTGCTGGGCACCAACCAGTACCCCAACTTCGGCGAGGCGCTTGGCGACGACGTGCGCACCGCTCTTACGGCAAAGGCAGAAAAAGCCGCCGCATGTCCCCACAGCTGCAACGGCAGCAGGCCAGCGCAGGTGGGCGAGCCGCTGAAGCCCTACCGCGGAGCGGAGGCTTTTGAGGCGCTGCGCATCAAGACCGAGAGCAGCGGCAGGCAGCCGCAGGTGTTCATGCTCACGTTTGGCAACTTAGCCATGTGCCGCGCGCGAGCGCAGTTTGCCGGCAACTTCTTTGCCGTGGCGGGATTCAAGGTTACGGACAACAACCGCTTTGCCAACGTGGACGAGGGCGTAAAGGCAGCCCTTGCCGCCAAAGCCGACATCGTGGTGGCCTGCTCCTCGGACGACGAGTACGCAGAGGGCGTGCCCGCCATTGCCGAAAAGCTGGGCAGCAGCGCTATTCTGGTGGTTGCCGGAGACCCCGCCTGCAAGGAAGAGTTGCAGGGAAAAGGCATATCGCACTTTATCAGCGTAAAGAGCAACGTGCTCGAAGCGCTAAAGGGCTACCAGAAAGAGCTGGGGATATAGCTGCAAGCGCCTTAAGTTAAGATAAAAAACGGCTTGGGCCGGAGAAAAGCGCAGGCAATGCGCTCGCTCTGTACGGCTACGCCAATGACGCTGCTATGATAACAAGGGTTACTATCAACAACTTTAAAAAGTTTGGGTCAATTTCCATTGACCTGTCTGACGTTGTTGCTATTATTGGCCCTAACAATTCCGGCAAAACGTCCGTTTTTCAGGCGTTGTGCTTGTGGGAAGTTGGCGTGCGCAGCTACTTGCAGGCGCATAAAGCAAATGGCCTGAATAGCGATTGCGCCGCTACGCTAAACCGGCAAAGCCTTGTGAATAGCCCGATTGAAAGCGCCAAGCTGCTATGGCGCAATCAGGAGGCAGCGGAAAGTCCGGAGGGTAATGCGGAACAGGAGCCTGTAAAGATGCAGGTTGTCCTTGAGGGCATTGCTGACCGGCAGCGCTGGAGGTGCGCCGCAGATTTTTGCTACTGCAACGAAGAATCGCTCAGCTGCAAAATCTCATCCGGACTTGCCGCCGCTGAGAAGATGTTTGCCGGCGGGAGCGGAATCCGCTTTGGATTTTTGCAGGCAATGTCCGGCATTTCTTTGCTGGAGGATAAGCTTACGCAGGGCTCGGTTGACAGAAAGCTGGGGGAAGGTAAAACAGCGGAGGTTTTGCGAAATATTTGCTACGGCATTTTATACCCCGAAACATCCGCCAATGACGTTGGCAGCAGCGAGGAGCGGTGGAGCAGCCTTGCTGCTGACTTGGAAAAAATGTTTGGCGTGCAGCTTCAAAAACCCGCTTGGCTAAAGGAGCTCGGGCTGATTGACTTAAAGTATAAGGAAAACGGGAAGCTCTACCCGATTTCGTCGGCGGGTAGGGGATTTCAGCAGGCGCTGCTGCTGCTGGCCTACCTGTACTCCAACAAAAATGCCGTGCTCCTGCTCGACGAGCCGGATGCGCACTTGGAGGTAGTCCGGCAGCGGGAAATGCTTAGCGTGATTGGCAGCGTGGCCAAAAAAAACGGCTCGCAGCTGCTGATAGCCTCCCACTCCGAAGTGGTGCTGAACGAATTGGCTAACGCCTCGAGCGTTGTTGCCCTCGTTGAAAATCGGGTAATTCCGGTAAGCGATGCGTCCACCGAAAAAAACGTCCGAAAATCGTTGGCCGAGATTGGCTGGGATAAGTACGCAGCGGCAAGGGTAAAGGGGCATGTGCTGTTCTTGGAGGGAAGCACGGATTTTGCAATGGTAAAAGCTTTTGCAGATAAGCTCAACCATAAAGCAAAAGACAGGTTGGCCTTGGCAAATGTTGCCTATGTAGATAGCAACGCTCCTGCAATCGCTGTTCGCGTGTTTGTTGCCTTTCAGTCTGTTTTTCCGGAGCTGAAAGGGCTTGCCGTTTTTGATAAGGTTGACGAGGCAAAGCTGAATAACCCGAAGCTGAAAATGGTCTGCTGGAAAAAGCGGGAGCTGGAAAGCTACTTTGCAAGGCCAAACATTCTGCTTAAATACGCCAAGAGCCTGCAACCCCTGCATCCGCGCTTTACGGAAGAGCAGCTAAGCGCGCTTATGGATGAGGTTGTGAAGGATTTTACGATACCTGCCTACCTAAAAAATTTGCAGAACGAATGGTGGGATGCAGCAAAGCTGACGGATGATTGGCTGGATAAAATTTTTCCGGCCTTTTACGAAAGGTTGGGAATACCTCACGCAGCAAATTATAAAAGAGATTATTGCGACTTGATACCGATTTTGGAAGCCGCCGATATTGACAAGGAAATTGCCGACAAGTTGGACTTAATTGACGAAATATTGAGGTAGCCAAAAACTGCGACAGCGCGTCGCAGTTTTACCATGGGAACATCATCGATTGATTTTAAGCAAAGTAAAAAATCAAGAGGAAGCGCATTTTTACGTTGAATCTGCCGTTGAAATGGGCTGGACGCGGGATAGCTCGTAGTTAAAATGAATGGGGTTACAAAATAAGCTATCTAACACATAACAACATGAATGGTACATACAAAATATCGA
>JAIRXY010000133.1 GCA_031268055.1 Prevotellaceae bacterium
CCTTACTAAGGGCCTCCCGCAGGGAGCCGGTACCGCTGCTGGATAGGGAGGTAACACGCTCCACCGCCTCCGCAAGCGCTGCTGCGGGAGAGATGGCGATCGCCGCTGCAAGAGCAAGCGCGAGAATTGAGAATTTCTTCATGACACAGATGTTTTTGTAGTTATTTTTATTTTGTGCTATTTTTGAATTTTTGAATTTTTACCCCGTAACCCCGTGCTGCGTTTCGCTGCGCTTACCCCGTAACCCCGCGCTGCGTTTCGCTGCGCTTACCCCGTAACCCCGCGCTACGTTTCGCTGCGCTTCACTTGCACGGGGTTATCCATGTTGAGCTGCTACGCAGCTCCAAATCCATGTTAAAGCCCTTTGGGGCTTTGTCTCCCCTGTGTTGCTGCAGAAAAGTCCGTAGGACTTCCCTGTGAATACCTCCAGATTCATCTGGAGATTATTCACAGGAAACGCTTACAGCGTTTTGCTGTCGTCATAAAGGAAGTGCATGCTGACGTTTTTTCGTGCGTTTGCCCTGATTCCTAATTCGTAATTCCTAATTCCTAATTAAAAGGCAACAGCTTTTCCTGTCCGGGAGCTTTGGATAGCTGCTTCAAGGATGCGCACTACCATCAGGTTGTTTTCCAGCGAGGACAGGTCGGTGGGAGATACCTGTATTTCGCCGCGTACTGCGGCTTTGAGGTAGTAGAACGAATCGTTGTACGGAGGTTGCAGGGCGGGAGCGTCGAGCAAAGTCTCCTTTTGGTCGGCATAGACGCGCATTCGGGTGGGCGTATCCTGATAGATGTAACCCTTGCTCCCGTAGATATGCATATCCTTGCGGTTTATCGGCCAATTCCATGAGCCCATGATTTGTACCGTGACCGAAGGATACTTGAGTATGATGGTAGCGTCGTCGTCTACTTTGGGGTACTTGTCGGGCTTTTGATGCTGCAGCACCCCGTAAACGCTTAGCGGTTTTTGGCCTTTCATCAGCCAAGCAGCTAAGTTTGCGCCGTAGCAGCCAAAGTCTATCACCGCGCCGCCGCCATTCCCTTTAGGGTCGGTGAGCCAGTCCAGAAATTCTTTTCCGCAGCCTATTTCGATGGGTCCCTGATGCCCATCGTAGACGTTAACGCGAGTAATGGCGCCGATTTTGTCGCTTTGTATCAAGCGGTAGGCTTCGTGATTGGCGCTGTACCAAGTAGTTTCGTAGTTGGTGAGCAGGTGAATTTTGTGCTTTCCGGCCAGCTGCGCCATACGGGTGGCGTGCTCGGTATTTACGGCAAGCGGCTTCTCCACCATGACGTGTATCCCTCGTGGAGCGCAGGCCTCTACTACGCTCAGGTGGTCGTAGACAGAGCCGTAGGCTACCACGACTTCGGGCTTGGTCTGGTCAAGCATTTCGTCCAAATCGGCGTAAAATGCCGCGCCGCCTATTTTATTTCGGAGGCCGTTGTTTTCCCTGATTTGTTGGTTTGCCTCGTAGACGCCCACCACAACGAAGTCGCCGCGCTCTACGCGCCTCGTTACTTCGGCCAAGTGCCCGTGGGATACGCCGGCCACGCCCAGCCGCAGCGGTTTGCCGCTTTGTCCGTACAGGAAGACGGGGGAGAGAAAAAAGGAGGCCAGAAGCAAGCCTCGCGCTAATAAATTACATGTTTTCATGGTTTTACAGTATAAAAAAATTGGTTTTGCGAATTATTTAGGGATACGCAGCGCGCGCCCTCAAAATTTCCTGACATGCGGCTACTACGCCTGCTCCAGCGTAAATATTTCCCTGAGCTCCTTGTTGCTGAGCTTGCCAATCCAGCTCTCGCCGGTAGAGACGGTGAGGTTAACAAGGTCTTTCTTGCGCTGTATCATTTCGTTGATGCGCTCCTCGAAAGTCCCCTTGGTGATGAAGCGGTGCACCATCACGTTGCTCTTTTGCCCAATGCGGTAGGCGCGGTCGGTGGCCTGCGCCTCCACTGCGGGATTCCACCAAAGGTCGTAGTGAATGACGTGGCTGGCCGCCGTGAGGTTAAGCCCCGTGCCGGCGGCTTTGAGCGAAAGGACAAACAGCTTGTCGGTGCGGTTGGACTGAAAAAAGTCTACCATTTCCCTGCGCTGCTTTAGGGTGCAGCCGCCGTGGTAGAACAGCGGCTTTTCGCCAAAGCGCTCGGTGATGAAATGCTGTAGCAAGCTGCCCATTTCGGTGAACTGCGTAAAGATAAGCGCCTTTTCGTTTGCCTCCACAATGCTGCTCAGCTTCTCGAACAGCAAATCCATCTTGCCCGAAAGGGATGCATCCAGCACGTTGTTTTTCAGGAAGTGCGTAGGGTGGTTGCAAATTTGCTTGAGCGCCAAAATCATTTGCAGCACCAGCCCCTGCCGCACGAATAGCGATTGGCTGTCGGTTTTTTCAATTGCCTCAATGGACTTCATCGCTTCGTGCAGCGTTTTTTCGTACAGCCCGGCCTGCGCTTTTGCAAGGTACGCAAAGCTATCTATCTCAATTTTATCGGGCAGGTCGCTGATAATTGTTTTGTCGCTCTTTAGGCGGCGCATCATAAAGGGCGCTGTTACCTTTTTCAGCTTGTTGGCGGCCGCCACGTCGTGCCGGTTTTGAATGGGGTTGGCAAACGCCTCCCGAAACTCGGCAAGGCTTCCCAAAAAGCTGCGGTTGCAAAAATCCATAATGCTCCACAGCTCGCTCAGGCGGTTTTCCACCGGCGTACCGCTCATGGCCACAAACGTTGCCGCCGGAATGCTCTTGATGGCCTTGCTCTGGGCGGCTTCGTAGTTTTTTATATTTTGCGCCTCATCTATCACCACCGCGTGCCACTTTTTCTTTTTCAGCGTAAGCGCATCGCTACGGGCAACGCCGTAGGAGGTGAGCAGCACGTCGTACTCGCTGTTGTCCTCCAGCTCCCTTTTCACGCCGTGGTACAGCTTTACGGCGAGCGACGGCGCAAATTTTTCAATTTCTGCCTGCCAGTTGGCAAGCAGGCCGGTGGGGGCAACCACCAGCGCTCGTTCCTTCTTCAGCACGCCATCTTCCTTAAACTTCAGCAGCATGGCAATTACCTGCAAGGTTTTTCCCAGGCCCATGTCGTCGGCAATGAGGCTGCCGAAGCCGATTTGAGCGTTGCGGTACATCCACTCAAAGCCGCGCTGCTGGTACGGCCTAAGCTGCGCGATAAGCGCCGTGGGCAGCGAAACTTCCGTTGCGCGCGTCAGCTCCTTTATCAGCTTCTTCACCTCGTCGGTCAGGGTTACCTTAGCGCCGTAGTAGTCGCTGCTCAGGGCGGTGCGCAGCATCTCGTAGGGCGACAACGTTTTGGCGGAAGAAAAGTGCTTGTGCAGCTTGCTCAAATCGTCGGACGAAACGTAGATGTACTGCGCCTTGTACTTGATAAGCCCTGCGCTATTTTTCAGTATTGCCCTAAATTCGGTTTCGCTCACCGTTGCGTTGCCAAGGGCAACCCGCCACTCGAAGTCAAGCAGCGTTTCCATCCGCATAAAGCCGATGTTGTCCTTATTTTTTTGGCGTATCTGAACGCTCACCCTGGGGCGCAGTATTTCTTGCAGCGATTTGGGAAGCAGCACGTTTATGTTGAGCAGGTGGATAACCGGAATGGCCTGCATCAGGAACGGCGTAAACTCTGCGCTGCCCATGATGATTTCCGACTTGCCCTTTGCGTTGATGTAGCGCTCAAGGCCGGGGATGAAGGCGATAAGCTGCGTCAGCGATTGCAGCGCCTCAAACCGGATTTTGTCGTACTTTTTCAGGGTCAGGATATCGCTAAGCAGCGCCGGCTTTGTAAAAAGATTTTCGCTGTCCCCTACGTTGACGCTCACGCGAAATTTGCCATTTTCCTGCTCGTCTACCACAATGCCAAGGCGGTACTTCCCCTGCGCAATGTAGTAGCGTTGTAGCCACGCGCTAATGCCGCCGGAGAGCGCCTCCTCGCCGGGGGCGCTAAACGCATAGCTGACGCCGCCAAAAAACAAGTCCAAAAAAATATCCTTGCCTGTCTTCTCTTCGCTCAGGCGGTGCAGCAGGACGCTCAAGAATACCGACGCTATCCCCGTCGCCCTGTTCTCGTCCAGCGGCTCTTTTTCGTTCCACAGCAGCAATCCCTGCGGCAGCAGCGGCTCCAGCTTCTCCGTCAGCGAGCGAACTTCGCTGCTGAGCGTGGCCGGTAGCCACCGAACGTGGTACTGCTTGCTGTCGAGCTTGACTATTTGTGGCGTTACCGCGCCGCTGGCAATCAGGTTAACGGCGTACAGCAGCAGCGTGTGCAGCGCCGCCACCGACGGCTGGTAGTCGCACAGGTGCGCCGCCGGAATTGCCCACAGCGCCGGAATAAACTCTGCGAGCGAAATGGTTGCTTTTTTGCCATTGAGCAGAACGGCCGGCTCGTTCTCGCTGCTTACCGACAGCTGTACTTGTGTGTGATGGGCAATAAGGCTTGCGGTGGCTCCCTCGGCAGAGGCCGTGCTTTGCAGGGCGGCCAGCAGGCTGAAAAAATCGCCAAGCGAAGATTTGTTGCCGAGTATCCGCTGGGCGTTTTTGCCGGCCTTGCGCAGCAGCAGCGCGTATTTATCCCTGAAAT
>JAIRXY010000271.1 GCA_031268055.1 Prevotellaceae bacterium
GAGTACAGGCAGCGCATCAGCGCGTTGGCCTTGAGCTGAGGCAGTATTTTTCCCCTGAATATTTTTTCCATAATCATGGGTACGGTGAGCATGTAGGTAGGGCGTATTTTTCCTACCGCCGGCAGCAGCACGCTTGGCGTTGGCGCCTTGTCGAGGTAGTAAACCGACGCGCCGCAGAGCAGCGGAGTGAGCAGGCCGAGGCTGTTCTCGTAGGTGTGCGACAGCGGCAGCACCGACAGGAACACATCGTCCTTTTCGACGGGCTGGAGGTCGTGCACCATTTGAAGCTGCGAAATCAGGTTATGATGCGTAAGCATCACGCCCTTGTTCTTGCCGGTTGTGCCCGATGTATAGATGATGGAGGCCAAATCGTTAGGCTTCACGGTGTAGGGCTTGTTGGGGACGTTGCAGGGCGCTACGCTTGAGGTGTACACGGTGAGCGTATCCAGCATTATGCGCGTGGCAACGTTGGGGATATTCAGCTCGTCCAGCTTTGAGCGCAGGCGCTTTGAAACAAGTATGGCCTTGCTGTCGGAGTGGTTGAGCACGTTTTCAATTTCTACCTTCGAGAAGTCGGGCAGCAGCGGCACCACCACCGCGCCCATAGCCGTAATTGCCATGTACGAAGCGCCCCAGCTGGGCATGTTGTGCCCCCAAATGGCAACCTTGTCTCCGGGTTTTATGGAGTAGGAGGAGAGCAGCTGCTGTATTTCGTCAACATTTTTCCCCAGCATTGCGTAGGTGATGGGTTGACCGTCAACAAACGAAAAGCAGCGACGGTCGCTATACTTTTTTACGCTTTGCTGCAGCATTTGCTGTAACGTTTGCGGATAATATTGCATGTACTATATCTTAGTTGGTCAGTATTAAAATTTTTGCGGCAAAGGTAAGGCGATAATGCGCAATTGGTACTCTTATCTTGTTAAAGCTTGTGAAAAGGCAGAAAATTTATCCCAAGAAGTCCATTAGCGTAGGGCGAAACCCTACGGACGGAGCAAGAGCTGGTCGTCATGCCCTAAATAAGGTGTAATCCCAAGTTGGAGTTTGAGCGGGTAACCTTGCGATTACCCGCTCTGTTTTACCGGACTGCTGAGTAAGATAGCAAATCCTTACCTAACTACTCTACTTCGAGCATTACTATTGATTTTGCAGGCAGCTTTATCGTCAGCTTGCCGCCTGACAATTTCGCGTCTTTAAAATCTTTTACTCCTACCACGCTTGGGCTTTCGAACGAGTTGTAGTCGTTGATTTTTGCAGAGGTCAGTATTTTGCCCGAAATGCCGTTAGCCTTTACGCCCCGCAGCTCAGCTTCTACGCTTTGCGCATTGTTCAGGTCGATATTCACCAAGGTAATATGAATTTTTCCCTGAGCATCCTTGGACGCCGAAACGTTGACGGCATCTATCTTTTTGCCGTTCAGCTCGTACTTGTTGCTGGAAAGCGAAACCGGCAGCAGGGTGGCGTCCTGATGAACTTTATACAGGTAGTAAACCCAGTAGGTGGGCGTAAGCGCCATTTTCTCCTCGTCGGTGAGGATAACCGCTTGCAGCACGTTGACGGTCTGTGCAATGTTTGCCATCTTTACGCGGTCGCAGTGGGTGTTGAAAATATTCAGGTTGACTGCGGCAACAATGGCGTCGCGCAAAGTATTCTGCTGGTACAAAAAGCCGGGGTTGGTTCCGGGTTCAACGTTGTACCACGTGCCCCATTCGTCAACAATTAGCCCGGTGCGCTTCTGCGGGTCGTACCTGTCCATGATGGTGGAGTGCTTGCTCACCAGCTCATCCATGAGCAGGGTTTTTTCAACCGTAGAGAAGTAGTCGGATTCGTTGAAGCGGGTAGCAGAGCCTTTGTCAGTCCAGTTATTAGGCACGGTGTAGTGGTGCAGCGACAGCCCCTGCATTTGGCGTCCTACATTTTTCATAACGGTTTCTGTCCAGCTGTAGTCGCCGCCGTTAGGTCCGCAGGCGATTTTGTATAGCTGGTTGTCGCCGTAGCTGCGGCAGTAGGTGGCGTAGCGGCGATATTGTCCGGCGTAAAAATCTGCCGTCATGTTGCCGCCGCAGCCCCAGTTTTCGTTGCCTACGCCCCAGAATTTTACCTTCCACGGCTTCTCGCGCCCGTTTTGGCGGCGCAGGTTGGACATCGGGCTTTCGCCGTCGAAGGTGACATACTCTACCCATTTCGACATTTCCTCGATTGTTCCGCTGCCCAAGTTGCCGGTGATGTAAGGCTCGCAGCCCAGCTGCTCGCACAGGTCGAGAAACTCGTGCGTGCCAAAGCTGTTGTCCTCCGTTACGCCGCCCCAGTGGGTATTTACCATTTTTGGGCGTTGGCTGCGCAGGCCAATGCCGTCCATCCAGTGGTATTCGTCGGCGAAGCAGCCGCCCGGCCAGCGGAGGTTGGGGATTTGAATGTCTTTCAGCGCCTGCACCACATCGTTGCGAATGCCGCGCGTGTTGGGTATCGGCGAATCTTCGCCAACCCAGTAGCCTCCGTAGATGCAATGCCCGAGGTGCTCGGAGAAATGCCCGTAGATGTGCCTGCTTATGGTCTCCCCGCCTTGGTCGGCGTTGACCACTAACTTGTTTTGCGAAAATACTTGTGAGCAGAATCCAAGTATCGCCAGCTGGAGTAAAATTGGTCTTTTCATGCTTTCATAGTGTACTTAATTGGTTTACTTATCCTGTATAACAGCGGAGGCAAAGATATAAATTTTATCGGATAGCAGGCACGAGCTGGTTGTTTTTTTCATAATTAGCATATAGGTTAGTAAAGGGGCGTGGCGCTTGTCGCGCGTTGACTCGGCGCGTATGCCGGAGGCGCTGTGCTCCGGAGCGCTGAGCGCTACCATCTTGGGCTTAATGCTCTACTCTCAGCGGAAAAATGGTGGGCAAGAAATTTTGTTAGCTTGGTGCAGGGTGGCTTTGCCGATACCGACGAAAGGCAAGGGGAGTGATTAACCGTTTAGCAAAAAATCCTTTGCGGGTTAAATACGCCAATCATTTCATGAAATTTATTTATTTTCAAAATGTTCAATCGTTAAAAAATTTTTGCCCCGCTAAAATTCTTCGTTTTTATTAACTTTGTTTAACTGTTCTTATGGGCATTAATTTCGATTTTTGTGCTCCCTGCATTGCAGCATGAGCACGCCGGCATTGAGCATAAATATATAATCATTTTTTAGGTACAACCAAACAAAAAATCTTATGAGCACCAACGTAAACATAAAGGAGCTGAACGAGAAAATCCAGAAGGAGAGCCACTTTGTTGACATCCTGAGCATGGAGATGTCAAAAGTAATTGTAGGTCAAAAGCACCTTACCGAGAGCCTGCTTATTGGGCTGCTAAGCAACGGGCACGTGCTGCTCGAAGGCGTTCCCGGCCTTGCAAAAACGCTTGCCATCAACACGCTGGCTTACGCTATTGAGGCTAAGTTTAGCCGCATACAGTTTACCCCCGACTTGCTGCCCGCCGACCTCTTGGGCACGCTTATTTATAGCCAAAAAAGAGAGGAGTTTATGGTAAAGCAAGGCCCCATTTTTGCCAACTTTATTCTGGCGGACGAAATTAACCGCTCGCCGGCCAAGGTGCAGAGCGCCTTGCTTGAGGCCATGCAGGAGCGGCAGGTTACGCTTGGCGACCAAACCTACAAGCTGCCCGAACCATTCTTGGTGCTGGCCACGCAAAACCCGCTGGAGCAGGAGGGAACCTACCCGCTACCCGAAGCGCAGGTTGACCGCTTTTTGCTCAAGGTGGTTATCTCTTACCCAAAAAAGGAGGAGGAGAAGCTCATTATTCGCCAGAACGTTACAGGAGAGTTCCCCAAGCCTTCGCGCGTGCTGAACCCCGACGACATTGTAAAGGCGCGGCAGGTGGTACGCGAGGTTTACATGGACGAAAAAATTGAGCGCTACATCGTGGACATCGTTTACGCCACGCGCACCCCCGAAGACTACAAGCTGGGCAGCCTCAAGGGACTTATCAGCTACGGCGGGTCGCCGCGCGCCAGCATTGGCCTGTCGCTTGCGGCAAAGGCCTACGCATTCATCAAGCGCCGCGGGTACGTGATTCCCGAAGATGTGCGCGCCGTGAGCTACGACGTGCTGCGCCACCGCATTGGGCT
>JAIRXY010000245.1 GCA_031268055.1 Prevotellaceae bacterium
TTACAGGCGAAGATTTTGCCGGTAACCAGCGAGGGTACAACATGAAAAGTTGGCTTGTATTTTCTACCACCGATATGAAGAATTGGACGGAGTACCCTGTTCCGCTACATGTTAGCGAATTTAAGTGGGCACGGCAGGATGCTTACGCCGGTCACGTTGTTGAGCGCAAAGGTAAATACTATTGGTATGTCAGCACCAATACGACAGGCATTGGCGTTGCCGTAGCCGATAGCCCCGAAGGGCCATATAAAGACGCTTTGGGAAAACCTTTGCTTACCAATAAAGATTGCTTCAATTCTACCCATTCATGGGCGTGTATCGACCCCGCCGTATTTATTGATGACGACAATCAGGCATGGATTTTCTGGGGTAACCGCGAATGCTACTATGCCAAGCTGAAAGATAACATGGTTGAAGTAGATGGCGAAGTAAAGCAGCTGATGTTCGAGGGGTTTGAATTTACAGAAGCGCCTTGGGTACATAAACACGACGGGAAATATTACTTGAGCTACGCAACAGGATTTCCGGAGAAAATCGCTTACGCCGTTTCCGATAAAATTGACGGAGCATACGTATACAAAGGCATTCTGAACGAAATCGCCGGAAATTCAAATACCAACCATCAGTCCATTGTAGAATTTTTAGGGCAATGGTATTTTATTTACCATAATGGCGGAATACAAACCGATGGCGGAAGCTACAGCCGCTCTGTCTGCATAGACAACCTGTACTACAAGCCTGATGGCTCAATAAAGCGGATAAAAATGACAAGCGAAGAGCTACTCGAGTAGCAAAAAAAGGACGAAATATTGGCAGCATATTGGAGGTAGGATGTAGAATCTAAATGAGCATAATAATCATAAAACCGTGAAACCATGAAACGAATATTCTTATTTTTAGCAATCGCTGTTTTCGCTTTTCCCTCTTATGGACGGGCAAATAAAGCGAAAATTGCAAATAAAGCGAAAATTGCAGAAAATCAGGTAAATAGCGACCGCAGCTATTGGACTACCCTTGCCTATAAAATCGCCTCGCCAGTGCTCAGCAACATGAGCAAGGGCGAGTTGGCGCAAAATATGCAGCTGGAGCTAAGCCCAACGTGGGATGGCCGAGATAAGCGGGTGTCCTACATGGAATGTTTCGGTCGTCTGATGGACGGCATTGCGCCTTGGCTTTCCCTCCCCGACGACAACACCGAAGAAGGTAAGCAGCGAAAGCAGCTGCGCGAGTGGGCGCTGCAAAGCTACGCCAACGCCGTTGACCCCAACAACCCCGATTACTTGCTGTGGCGCAACGAAGGACAACCCTTGGTAGATGCTGCCTACATAGCCGGCAGCTTTCTTCGCGCACCAAAGCAGCTCTGGGAGCCGCTGGATACGCTAACAAAGCAACGCTACATTGCAGAATTTCAGCAGCTGCGACGTATAGACCCGCCGTACACCAACTGGCTACTCTTTTCGGCAGCTATCGAAACATTTCTGCTATCCATAGACGCTAACTACGACATGTATCGCATACACAGCGCTATCCGTAAAATAGAAGAGTGGTATGTGGGCGATGGCTGGTATTCCGACGGCGAGCGTTTTGCCTTTGACTACTACAACAGCTACGTCATTCAACCAATGTATGTGCAAACGCTGGAGGTATTGGTAGAAAAGAAGCTTCTCCTGCGGGACAAAAATTTAGCCGTCGTGCAAAAAAACTTGGAAGTTGCCCGCAAGCGTATGCAGCGCTATGGAATCATTCTGGAACGCTTAATATCCCCCGAAGGTTCGTTTCCGGCGTTCGGACGCTCGATGACTTACCGGCTGGGCGTTTTTCAGCCTCTGGCGCTATTGGCTTGGAAGGAGCAGCTGCCGGTAGAGCTTCCCCAAGCTCAGGTGCGCGCGGCCTTAACTGCCGTAATGAAGCGAATGTTTGCAGTAGATGGAAATTTCAACGCCGGCAATTTCCTGCAGCTGGGCTTTGCCGGACATCAACCCACCTTGGCAGATTGGTACACCAACAACGGAAGCCTGTACTTGACGTCAGAAGTCTTCCTCCCGCTGGGCTTACCTGCCAACCACTCATTCTGGACATCGCCTGCGCAGGATTGGACGGCCAAGAAAGCATGGAGCGGCGCAGCATTTCTCAAAGACCACGCAATAAAAGAATAAAGGAGCAACGAATTATGAAGAAAATTTGGTATTGCTAAATAAATATAGATCTTGAGCATTTTTGAAGATTCAACTAATTGATAATCAACATAGCATTTGTTGAAAATCTATACATAGTCAGCAATGCCAAAGTGTATAAGCAAATTAAACAAACAACAAACAATTAACAACAAACAGTGCTCTATGAAAAACACATTGATTACTTTAGGCTTAGCATTATCCTGCATTCCGGGAATGTTACAGGCGCAAACACCCGAGTGGGAGAATCCTGAAATTTTCGGCATCAATAAGGAGCCGGCAAGAGCTACCGCCTTACCCTACGCCACCACGCAGCAGGCCATTGCCAATGCTTACGCGGCTTCGCCCTACTACCGGTCGCTGGACGGCGTATGGAAGTTCAGCTGGCACAAGAAACCCGCCGACAAGCCGGAAGGTTTTTATAAGGTCG
Source organism: Prevotellaceae bacterium (assembly GCA_031268055.1). GTDB lineage: Bacteria > Bacteroidota > Bacteroidia > Bacteroidales > UBA932 > JAITMY01. Next base: position 2,605 of record JAIRXY010000245.1, read on the forward strand.
GCTATGACGTGAGCGGGTGGGGCGCTATCCAAGTGCCCGGCAACTGGGAGCTGCAAGGCTACGGCGTGCCTATTTACACGAACGCCACTTATCCGCATCCGGTAAACCCGCCCTTTATTGACCATAGCGACAACCCTGTGGGCTGCTACGTCCGCGAGTTCGACGTCCCCGCCGAGTGGAGCGGGCGCCGCGTGTACCTGCACTTCGAAAGTAGCCTGACCGCCATGTACGTGTGGGTAAACGGAGAGTACGTTGGCTATAGTCAGGTGACAAAAAGTCCGGCGGAGTTTGACGTTACGCCCTACGTCAAGCAGGGCGCAAACAAGGTAGCCGTTGAGGGCTACCGCTGGAGCGACGGCGCTTACCTCGAAGACCAAGATTTTTGGAGGCTGTCGGGTTTCGACCGGAGCGTTTACCTGTACAGCGCCGACCAAATACGCATACGCGACTTCTTTGCCAAAGGCGATTTGGATGCGTCGTACAAAAATGGCCTTTTTTCTCTGGATTTAACGGTGAAAAAATATCCTGAAGCGGAGGCCTCCATTCAGGCAGAAGTGCAAATATTGGACGCCTCTGGTAAGCAAGTTCTCAAAAAGGCGCAGTCCGGCGCAGTAGCGCACGGCGCAGGAGCAGAAGCCACGCTGACGTTCGCCGACAAGGTATCCTCGCCCAAGCTGTGGAGCAACGAAACGCCCTACCTGTACACCTTGCTGATTACCTTGAAGGACAAAAGCGGCAAAACGCTGGAGGTAACCTCCTCAAAAATCGGATTCCGTAAGGTGGAAATCAAGAATGCCCAGCTGCTGGTGAACGGCAAGGCCGTGCTGGTGCGCGGAGTCAACCTGCACGAGCACAACCCCTACACCGGCCACGCGCAGAGCGAAGAAATGATGCGCCGCGATGTTGCCCTGATGAAGCAAAATAACATCAACGCCGTGCGCACAAGCCACTACCCGCAAAGTCCGCTGTGGTATAAGCTGTGCGATGAGTACGGAATTTTTCTGGTTGATGAAGCAAATATCGAATCGCACGGAATGGGCTACGGGAAAAAAAATATGGCGAATTTTCCCGAATGGCGCAACGCCCACTTCGACCGCGTGGTACGCCTCCTGGAGCGCGACAAAAATCACCCAAGCGTAATCGTTTGGAGCATGGGCAACGAGTGCAGCAACGGCAAGGTCTTCCCCGAAATCTACGCGTGGATTAAGCAGCGCGACCCGTCGCGCCCCGTGCAGTTTGAGCAGGCAGGCGAAGCGGCCAACACCGATATTGTCTGCCCAATGTACCCCAGCATTGATTACATGAAGCGCTACGCCGCCCGCACCGATGTGACCCGTCCGTATATCATGTGCGAATATTCGCATGCTATGGGCAACAGCTCCGGCAATTTTCAGGAGTATTTTGATATTATCGCTTCCTCTCCGCACATGCAGGGCGGATTTATTTGGGATTGGGTCGATCAGGGCATTGCCGCCCTTGACGATTCCAAGCGAAAATACTGGGCTTACGGTGGCGACATAGGTGGCTACCAGTACACCCACGACCAGAACTTTTGCGCTAACGGCCTGATTAATGCCGACCGCACGCCGCACCCCGGGCTGAGCGAAGTCAAGAAGGTTTACCAAGACATTCTTTTTTACGCCAACGATATCTCCACGGGAAAGATTACCGTTGAAAACCGCTTTCTGTATAAGAATTTGGAGGATTACGACTTCAAATGGGAGCTGCTCCGCAACGGCGAAAAAACGGCAGAAGGCAAGTTGGCGATTTCTCAAGCCGCCGGAACGAAAAAAGAGGTGAAAATTCCCCTGCCGGTAGTTCGGGAGGAAAGCGGGACGGAATATTTCCTGAACGTATATGCCTACACAAAAACCTCGACGGAAATGATTCCTGCCGGTCACGAGGTAGCGCGTGAGCAGCTTGCTTTCCCCGCAGGTAGCTATTTTGCCCGCCATGCTGCTTTGTCCGGCGCTGTGGAGACGGCATACGAAGACGATAACCGCATAGCGCTAAAGGCCGGAGAAGCAACGATTACTTTCAGCAAGAGGAGCGGCGCCCTGGAAAGCTACATGTACGGAGGCAAACGCTTGTTGTCCGCGCCACAACCCGATTTTTGGCGTGCGCCCACCGACAACGATTACGGTAACCGGATGCCGGAGATTTCGTACATTTGGCAGCTGGCCGGAAAAAACAAAACGCTGAAAGAGTTCACGGTAAGCAACGTCGGCGGGGAGGTTGTTGTTACGGCCAGCTACATTCTCAACGATATACAGAGCGCCTATACGCTACAGTACACGGTTTCGGGCAACGGCGCGGTGCGCATAAAAGCCGCGTGGAAAGCCGGTAGAGAAGAGCTGCCCGAAATACCACGCTTTGGCATGCAGATGCGCGTGAGCGAGGAGCTTGATACGTTCACCTACTACGGCCGAGGTCCGTGGGAAAACTACTCCGACCGAAATACATCTTCGTTCGTTGGCGTTTACGGCAGCAGCGTAGCCGAGCAAGGCTACGACTATATTCGTCCGCAGGAGAACGGCAACAAAACCGACGTCCGCTGGTTGACGCTGACCGGTAAAGACGGTTTGGGCTTGAAGATAACAGGGCTGCAACCGCTAAGCGTGAAGGTGGCGCACAACCCCGCGGAAGATTTGGATTTTGGCGTGACGAAGAAGAATACTCATCCCAGCGACATCACGCCGCGCAAGGAAATTTTCCTGAACGTTGACTACCTGCAGCGCGGCGTTGGCGGCGACAACAGCTGGGGAGCGCTGCCCCATCAACCCTATCGGCTGCTGGGGGATGCATACGAGTATGAATACAGGATAGAGACAGTTAGCCAATAGTACGATTGCTATAAAGTGAATTGTACAGCAAAGGTATTTTGGCGGAAAAGGCAAAAAAACATCAAAAATTTTTCACAGAGGCTGCCGCGAAAGCGTCGGCCTCTGCCATTTTGGGTTACGCTCACCCCGCCTCGAAATATTTTTGTTGAACAAAATGAGATAATTTAGCAGCTCAAAAGCTCCATTTCAGCCGTGCAAAACCGGCGTAAACGTTGCCGTTGGCAGCGTATTCGGTGTTGGATTTGCCAAGTAAAAGCTGGGTGTTGAGCATCAGCTCAAGATTGTCGGCGAGCGAAAAAGTGCAGCTTGGCGAAAGGTATGCCGACAAATCGGCGGGGTTGAGCATTGCGGCGAGCACAAGGTGGAAAACAGGGCTAACGGGATAGCTTGCCTGTCCAAAAATTTCAAATTTTCCGTACGATAGCTTTTTTGCGCTCAAGTCGCTTTGCGTGGTGAACAAATCCATTCCCTCGGTGTTTTTCAATTTTCCCGACGAGTTAAACAGCGCCGCGCCGTGTAAATACAGCTGATTTTCGAAGGTATAATCAGCCTCTACGCTTGCAACAACGGCTGTTTTACGGTTGATATTCCGGTTGAGTGCAGGCGTAAAAACCGACATCTCGCCCCGAAACGACACGTTTTTTATTGCGCCCGACCAGCCGAAGCCGCCTACAACGTCATCGTTGAATTTTCCTGCAATAAGCTGGAAATCGTAGCTGCTCAGGTTAAAGAAATAGCGTGCCGCGATGGTGGACTGATGCGAAGAATCAGCGGGATTTTTGTCCATTTTTCCAACCACATCAAGAGATGAAGTTGCCGAGCGATACCAGCTTACGGAAACGGCGTCGCTGCCGGGGCGTTCTTCGTAGTCAAAATCAATGTAGGAGAATGCGTTGAAAATATCGTTGGGATTCCACACAAGCCCAATCCCCCAGTTTACGCGCTGCCGCCCGATTTTTACCTGCACGCTTTTAACCGTAAAGTCAAGGCAGGCTCGGTCGAAGGAAGTGTTGATGACCATTCCGTCCTTGCTGAAAATATTCCACGACAAATCGGCCAGCCCGTTATCAACCGATAGCACATCGGCATACTGCGGAATTGTCCCGATAAATCCGCCACTCAAAAATCGGTTTCTCATTCCAACGCTAAAGCTCAGATTTTTTGTAGCATTAAATTTCAAATTCAGGCGATTATGCACCAGATTGTACCACGTCCACTTCATATTTTCAGCTGCCGAAATTGGAATTTCCTTTTGCAGAATATACAGCGAGGGCATCTCCTTGAGGTAGCCGTCAAGTTCAAGTATTTCAGGCTTTTCGTCCTGCGCTCTTGCGGCGAAAAAAGCAAAGTGGAGCACGGCGAACAGCATGGGGATTTTTTTCATCTTGCTTCGTCCTTTACTATCTTTCCGTCTTCCAGCACAATTACTCTCCGCGCCTTGTTTACAACGCGCTGGTCGTGCGTTGAGAAAAGAAAGGTGATATTTTCTTTTTCGTTGAGGTTGAGCATCATGTCAAGCAATTTTTCGGTGGTTTTGCTGTCAAGGTTGGCTGTTGGCTCGTCGGCAATGATGAAGCGCGGGCGCGAGGACATTGCACGAGCTACCGCCACGCGCTGCTGCTGTCCGCCGGAGAGCTGCGCGGGGCGGCTGTTGACGCGCTCGCCGAGGCCGACTTCGGTAAGAATTTCGCGCGTGCGGCCTTCAATCGTTTTTCTCGGCAGCCCCTGTAGCTCCATGATGAACGACACATTCTCTCCGGCGGTAAAAACCGGAATCAGGTTGTAGCTCTGAAAGATGAAGCCTATGTTGTGCAAGCGAAAATCAACCAGCTTCCGGCCCGAAAGTATCGTAATATCCTGATTGTCAATAATTATTGAGCCAGCAGTGGGCTTGTCCAGACCGCCAATCATGTTGAGTAGCGTGGTTTTGCCCGATCCCGACGGGCCAACAACCGCGGTAAATTCGCCTGCTTCAACGGCAAGATTTACGTTGTCAACGGCGCGAACTTCCGTTGCCTCCATTGAGTAAACTTTTACAAGATTTTGTACTTTAATAATCGACATAGTATTTTACGGTTTAATTTATTGTTATTCCACTGTTATTCCATTTTTATTGCCTCTATCGTGTTTGTTCCAAGCGCTTTTCGTGCTGGATAAATGGCAGACAGCATGCCGGCAGCAGCTACCAGAATTGCGATTTCGGCAAACATTTTCAGGCTGATTACAGGGTAAATAATGGATGAAAATCCGTAATCTTCAAGGCTGTCGCCCATCATAAAGGTGAGGTCTACGCCTGTCTTGAGCGAGGGCAACAGCACGGCTGTCGCCAAAATTACGCCCACGGCGCTGCCGAGAAGCGTCAGAAGCATGGTCTCGAGCATTATCATCCGAAAAATTTTGTTTTTGTGCATGCCGATTGCCTTCAGCATGCCGAGCTCTTTGCTTCGCTCCAAAACCGCCATCAGCATTGTATTTACAATCCCGAAGGAGAGCGCCAGCAGGAAAATTCCGAGAATGATAACGCTGAACATTGCCGCCCACTCCATGCTCAACGCCAGCGCAGGATTGATTTCTCTCCAGCTTTGGACTTCCAGCGCGGGCAGCGCAGCTTTTACTTCGGGGAAGAGCAAATCGCAGGTTTTCAAGTCCGGGAGGTTGATAGCGACCTCGTGAATTGCATTTTGAGGAAG
>JAIRXY010000291.1 GCA_031268055.1 Prevotellaceae bacterium
AGCGCTATCGGTTTACCCCAACCCCGTAGCAGCGGGTGGTATCGTCAAGCTAAAGCAGGCCGAGCTTGCTGACGGAGAAGATGCGCCTTACACCGCCTGTTATCTCTTTGACGCTCAGGGGCGGCTTACCCTCACGGGCAGCTTCTCCGCCCTTCGCGGCGGCCTGACCATGCCGGAAACGCCCGGAATTTACCACCTCGTTCTCGAAGGTAAGGCTGGTAGGACGGTGGTTAAGGTTGCGGTGGGGCAGCAGAAGTAAAGAAGGCGCTGAATCTTGAGCCCAGCGAGCCGAGCTCAAAGGGGGCAACCCGCTGGGCTGATGCCAAAGCCCTGACCAATAAAATTTCCCCGCTCCGTAGCCCGAAAGCTGCGCGAGCGGGGAATTTTATATTCAAAATCACTATTGTTCGATAAAAATTTCGTCGCCTTGATTTCGGGGTTGTCTCGAAAGTCATCTGCGTGCTTTTGAGACAGTCCCGTAATCCAAGCTGGAGCTGCACTTTCGAGACATCTGCTTTTTTTTATCGAACAATAGTGATTCAAAATTCAAAATTCCTAATTCTAAGGTTGAGCCTCTCAATAAATAAATTTTGAGCCTCAGAGAAAACCACGTTTTACATCTTTTGTTTTACCTTTGGGCTTCATTTCACAATAAAAATACGATACTTATGAAAAAAATGGCGTTTTTAGCAGCGTCTGTCCTTGCTTTGGGTAGCATTGTGCAGGCGCAGGGCAAGGGGAAAATCCTTATTGCCTACTTTTCGTGGGGCGGAAACACCCGCGAAGTAGCAAAACAAATCCAGCAGCAGGTAGGCGGCGATTTGTTTGAAATCACTACAACAAAAGTTTACTCCACCGACTACAACGAATGCGTGACGGAGGCCAAAAAAGAGCAGCAGGACGACGCTCGCCCGCCGCTTGCAGCCGAAGTAGAGAATATGTCGGCTTACGACGTGGTCTTCGTAGGCTACCCCAACTGGTGGGGAACAATGCCAATGACGCTGTTTACCTTTCTGGAAAAGTACGACCTCAGCGGCAAGTCCGTTATCCCATTCTGCACGCACGGCGGCGGGCGCTGGGGACGTAGCCTGAACGACCTTAAAAAGCGCTGCCCCAACGCTACCATCCTCGAAGGGTTGGCCGTTAGCGGCAACATGGCAAAGCGCTCAAAGGACGATGTGGCGCAGTGGCTGCAAAAAGTTGGAGTGACAAACAGCAAATAGGTGAGAGCTATGTTACGAAAACTTAGAATCATACTTGCCTGTATTTTCTTTCTGCTAATCACGCTGCTATTCCTCGACTTCACGGGGGCGGCGCACCTGTGGTTCGGTTGGCTGGCAAAAATACAGCTCATGCCGGCGATACTGTCGGCAACCCTTATCGTAGTAACCCTCATCGTAATCCTTACGCTGCTTTTCGGGCGTGTTTACTGCTCTGTAATCTGTCCGCTGGGCGTGCTTCAGGATGGCGTGTCTAACGTATCGGGAAAAAGAAAGAAAAATCGGTTTCGCCATTCCCCCGCCAAATCATGGCTGCGCTACGGCGTGCTTGGGCTGGTTGTCGCTGCCGCTATTTTGGGTGGCAACGCGGTGGTGTCCTTACTTGACCCTTACGCTGCCTACGGGCGCATAGCGTCAAATTTTTTCGCTCCGCTGTATCGCTCCGGCAATAACCTGCTGGACTGGCTTGCAGCGCGAGTAAGCAGCTACGCTTTTTACCCAACGGAAGTGTGGGTAAAGGGATGGGTCACATTTGGAGTAGCAGCGGTCACGCTGGCTGCCGTCGGCATACTTGCATGGCGCGGCGGACGTACCTACTGCAATACGATATGTCCGGTGGGAACGGTGCTTGGGTTTCTTTCCCGCTTTTCAATTTTCAGGCTAACGCTCAACGCGGAGAAGTGCAAAAAATGCGGCTTGTGCGAGCGAAATTGCAAGGCCTCGTGCATCGACGCTAAAAACCTTACCATAGATACAAGCCGCTGCGTGGCGTGCTTTAGCTGCATGGAAGCATGCCGCTTTGGAGCAATGAAGTATGCGCCGGTGAGGATTGGAAAAAAGAAAAATATCCAAGCAGGGGTAGCCACCGAAGAAAGAAGCGCGGACGGCATGACGCGCCGCGGCTTTATGTCGATAGCAGGCATCCTTGCGCTATCGCAAACGGTTAAAGCGCAGCAGCTCCGTGTGGACGGTGGGCTAGCGGAGATTCAGGATAAGAAAGCGCCGGCGCGAAAAACGCCCATTGTTCCTCCGGGCGCTGTGAGCTTGCGCAACATGAGCAAAAGCTGCACAGCCTGCCAGCTTTGCGTATCTGCGTGCCCCAGCAGCGTGCTGCGCCCCTCGGCAAAGCTCGAAACCCTGATGCAGCCCGAAATGTCCTACGAAAAAGGCTACTGCCGTCCGGAGTGCATACAGTGCTCGCAAGTTTGCCCCACAGGTGCAATTCGTAAGATTGCTCCGGCCGACAAGTCGGCCATTTCCATAGGTAAGGCTGTTTGGATAAAGGATAGCTGCATAGTGAACCGTGACAAGATACAGTGCAGCAGCTGCGCAAATAGCTGTTTGACGGGCGCTATTACCCTTGTTGCCGTTAACCCTGAGGATAAGAAATCGCTGAAGCTTCCGGTGGTCAACAAGGAGCTGTGCATAGGATGCGGAGCTTGCGAAAACCTATGCCCCGCACGTCCGCTCAGCGCTATTTACGTAGAAGGAAATGTTGTACATCACTTGATTTAAGCTATGAAAAAGAAAAATACAGCAGCGATTAATCGCAGAGATTTTTTTAGGATAGCCGGTGCGGGCGCTGTTGCCGCAGGCGCAGGCGCTCTCATGCCCGGCTGCAAGCCCCGAAGCGCTGCCTCGGCTGAAGGTGGCGCTGTTGACGAAGTTCCCACCGATAAAATGACCTACCGCGTTAACCCTCACACGGGCGATAAGGTGTCGCTCCTTGGCTACGGATGCATGCGCTGGCCGCTGAGACAAAAGGCCGATGGCAGCGGCGAAGAGGTAGATCAGGAGACGGTGAATGAGCTGGTTGATTACGCAATTGCTCACGGCGTGAACTACTTCGACACTGCCCCTGTCTACGTTAGAGGTTGGTCGGAAACGGCAACCGGAATTGCGCTTAAGCGCCATCCGCGCGACAAGTTTTTTATTGCCACCAAAATGTCGAACCCCGGCGACCCAAGCCCTCAAGCGTCGCTGGCCATGTACCATAATTCCTTTAAAAACCTACAGGTTGACTATCTGGATTACTACCTCATGCACAATATCGGCCCCGGTGACGGAATAGCAACATTCCGGCAGCGCTTTATCGACAACGGCATGCTGGATTTCCTGCTCAAGGAAAAGGAAGCAGGGCGTATCCGCAACCTTGGCTGGTCGTTTCATGGCGACGTGAAGGTTTTTGACTACGCGCTGGCGATGGGTATACAGTGGGATTTTTGCCAGATACAGCTCAACTACCAAGATTGGCAGCATGCAGACCCCAAACGGAATATTAACGCGGAATATCTTTACGGAGAGCTTGTAAAGCATAATGTTCCTGCCGTAATTATGGAGCCTTTGCTGGGAGGACGCCTTGCGAGGGTGCCCGCTCAGGCGCTCGCCCTGATGAACGGAATAGATTCCGAATCCAGCGCGGCCAAGTGGGCTTTCCGGTACGCCGGTACGCCGGAGAATGTTTTGACGGTGCTTAGCGGCATGGTCTACATGGAGCATTTGCAGGAAAACATCCGCACGTACGCGCCCCTTGCTCCGCTTAACGGGGCGGAGTACGAAATGCTGGAGCAGGTAACCGGCATTCTGGTTGACTCGGAGTATGTTCAGTGCACCGAATGTCAGTACTGCATGCCCTGCCCTTACGGTATCGACATCCCCGGCACATTTGGGCACTACAACCGCTGCGTAAGCGCCGGCAAAATACTCAAAAGCGCTAATGACGAGAATTACCGGACGGCACGCCGCGATTTTTTGGTTGGGTATGACCGCAGCGTTCCCAAGCTGCGACAGGCCGACCACTGCATTGGCTGCGAAATTTGCAGGTCGCACTGTCCGCAAAGAATAAATATCCCCAACGAAATGCGCCGCATTAACCGCTACGCAGAAAACCTGAAGCAAAAATCAATGTTTTAGTAACCAATGAAAGAAATAGTAGACAAGCTGTACGAAGGAAAATATTCCTGCGTTATCAGGAACGGAGAAATCCGTTCCTTCACGCAGCGGGGCGTAGCCGACGTGTACTACCTGCTGAAAAACGAGCCTGCTTTTCTGAAAGGAGCGTCAGTAGCCGATAAAGTTGTAGGGAAGGGCGTTGCTGCGCTCTTGGCTTTAGGCGAAGTAAGCGAGCTTTACGCGGATGTAGTAAGCGCCGCGGCGCTTGACTTGCTGCAAAAAACGCCCGTCAAGATACTTTACAGAGAAAAAGTGCCGGCTATTAAAAACAGGTCGAATACGGGGCTTTGTCCCCTTGAGGCTAGCTGCGCCGGTGAGGATTCGGCCGCAGCGATTCTCCCTATTGTTGACAGCTTCATAAAAGCAAAAATTGCAGCGCAAGGTAAGTAGCTAAAAGCTGCTGCTTCATGGCCGCTACAAGCATTTACCCAAGCTTGCTGCTCATTATTCACGCTTAAAAAATCACATGAAAAAACTCTCCCTAATTTCTCTACTGTGCCTTCCTTGCGCCGCGTACGCGCAGGAGGTGGCGCAGGACAGCGTTCACAGAATCGAAGATGTGGTGGTTACCGCCAACCGCACGGAGGTAAATCGTAGCAATGTGCCCATGACCATATCGGTGGTAGGGCGCGATGAGCTGGAGCAAAGCAGCGAATCGAATATTTTGGCTGGCTTGTCGGAGCGCGTCCCCGGCATGTTTGTCACCGAGCGCGGCGTTACAGGCTTTGGGCTTGGCGCGGGCGGCGGCGGCGGAATTACCATCCGCGGCGTAGGCGGGTCGCCCACCGGTCAAGTGCTGATGCTGGTTGACGGGCAGCCTCAATTTATGGGAATTATGGGGCACCACTTGCCCGACTCGTACGTTAGCTCCGACGTAGACAGGGTGGAGGTTATACGCGGCCCTGCATCTATTCTGTACGGCAGCAACGCTATGGGCGGCGTGGTGAATATCATCACCCGAAAGCAGCACGCCGATGGCTGGAACGCCAACGCCCGTCTGATGTATGGCGCTTACAACACTCAAAAGTACATGGGAAACGCCGGATTTAAAAACGGAAACTTCGACGCTTTCGTTTCGCTAAACCACGACCGCACCGACGGCCACCGCGACAACTCCGATTTCTTCATCACCAACGCATACGCGCGTGCAGGCTACCGCTTTGCAAGCCACCTTACCCTTTGGGGCGATGTGATGGTTGCCAAAAATAAATCGCACGACCCGGGAGCCGTAGATGACCCCATCACCGACCATATTGCTGATGTTATACGCGGTATGGCCAGCGTTACTTTGCAAAACACCTATGATAAAGCCGACGGAGCTTTAAAGGTGTTCTACAACTTCGGCGACCACGAAATTAACGATGGCTACTACCAAGGCCGAACACAACCTCGCGATTTTCGTTTTCGCTCTAACGATTACAACATGGGGGTGTCGTTTTATCAGGCTTTACGGCTTTTTCAGGGCAACACCATCACAGCAGGCGTTGACTTTATGGATTACGGGGGAACGGCGTGGAACAAGTATTTAGACGCTAGCAGAGCAGACCTCAATATTGTGGACACTTCCTTGTACGAAATTGCCGGCTACGTGATGATGCAGCAAAATTTGTTTGAGACAGTTACGCTAAATGCCGGCGTGCGCTACGAGCACAATAATACGTTCGGTGGCGAGTGGGTACCACAGGCGGGGATTGCCTACACACCCTACCGCACAACCGCTATTAAAGCCTCTGTTGGCAAAGGGTTCAGGAATCCCTCCATCAGGGAGCTTTACTTGTGGGCTCCCGCCAACCCTGAGCTTAAGTCTGAGCGGATGCTAAATTATGAAATTGCTGTAGACCAAACATTTTTAGAGGGGCGACTCTCCCTGGAGTTTGCCGCTTACCTTGCCGATGGTGAAAACCTGATACAAACAGCAGGCGCATACCCCAACGTCAAGAATGTAAATGTCGGCAAGTTTTTGAATAAAGGCGTTGATTTTTCTTTCCGGTGGCAAGCCCTCAAAAATTTCGGACTGCAAGGTCACTACTCCTACCTGCACATGGACACGCCGCTTTTGTATTCGCCCGAGCGTCAAATTTTTCTTGCGGCAAGCTACCGCTTGAGTAAATGGAGCTTTGGCGTCAACGGTCGATTTATCGACGGGCTTTACTCCGAGCTCGGCAACAATCCTGTAGTAGAATCCTTTGCAACGCTCGACGCAAGGATTTCCTTCCGTCCGCTTCAATGGCTCGATTTCTTTGTAAAGGGAGAAAACCTTACCAATTACGATTACCAAATGATTACAGGTTATCCCATGCCGGGTGTTACGGTGTTCGGCGGCGTGAACGTATCGCTACGGTAAACACTTTTAGAATTATTACGAAATAATTTTACTAATTAATATTCGGTAGTGTCCACTATCTATTGATATGAAAATTTATATGGTTGATAATCAGGGTAATA
>JAIRXY010000280.1 GCA_031268055.1 Prevotellaceae bacterium
CGCACGCTCAGCTCCGGTAGAGCAACCTCCACAATGGAGTTTTCGCACTACTCCGAAGTGCCGGCTTCCCTCGCCAAGGATATTATCGAAAAGGCGCAGGGCAAGAAAAAAGGTGACAAAGATTTGGATGAGTAGCTGCGGTAAGGACGAAAATTAGATGTGTTAATGTCCTAATTTAAGTTTATTTCATTTGTGCAGTATTTTATTAAATTAGGATTTGTTATTTTTGTTTTTTTTCTTTCGCTTAAGGGTTATTCCCAAACAGAGCATTATCTGGGGATGATTGGAGGAAAAGTGTTAGGCCCAATTTACACGCTACAGCACAACCGCTGGAATGTGACCGCTACCGGCGGATGGCTGACAGGATTTAAAGGCGGGCATGTTTCCATAAATGGAGGATACAGAGTGCTATACCATGAAAGTGGAAAAATGAAGGCTGATGTCGGCTTAGGGTTATTCGGGCAAGGGTATACTGCTTCGAGCGCAAAGCAGGAGCAGCTGGCAAAGGAGTTGAATTATGATATTCCTTTTGGAGTGCAGGTTATATGTAAAATGCACGTTGATATTTCTGAGAATTGGAGTTACGGGGTGTACATAGGCATGCCTCTTACAGGTAAGGGAATTTCTATTGACGGAAAATATAGCACATGGAAGTTGTGCTTATATGTGTTTCAACTTTCGTTGCAGTATAAGTTTAGTTCAACAACATGAATGTAGAAGTAGCGAAGCAAATAGCGCACAGCTTGCTAAAAATAGGCGCAGTCAAGTTAAGCCCTACGAATCCGTTTACGTGGGTGTCGGGATGGAAGTCGCCAATTTACTGCGATAACCGCTGCACGCTGGGCGATGTGCAGGTGCGGGAGCAGATATGTGAAGCGTTTGTAAATTTGATACGCTCAAAGTATCCCGATGTAGAGGTTATTGCGGGAGTTGCCACCGGCGCCATTGCCCACGGAATGCTGGTTGCGGAAAGGCTCAAGCTGCCGTTTGCCTACGTCAGGGCAGAGCGCAAGGAGCACGGGCTGAAAAAGGTGGTAGAAGGCGCAAATCCTGAGGGGAAAAAAGTAGTGGTGATAGAAGACCTCGTTTCCACCGGCAAAAGCAGCGCAAGCGCGCTGGTGCACCTGAAAGAAGAGCAGGCAAATGTGCTTGGAATGGCGGCGATTTTTACGTATGAGTTTGACGAAGCGCGTAAAAAATTTGAAGAGCTGGGAGTGGACCTAATCACCTTGTCGGGCTACACCGCGCTGGTGGAGCAAGCGTTAGAGGATGGATACATTCACCTCCGCGATGTGGAGGCGCTGAAAAAGTGGCGTAGCGAGCCGGATAAGTTTTTAAAGTGAAGCAAAATAAGTTCTATATAATTAAGGACGATATTTCATGAGCCAAAAAATTAGAATAAAGTTAAAGTCGTACGACCACTCCTTGGTGGACAAGTCGTCGGAAAAAATTGTGAAAACAGTGAAAGCCACCGGAGCGGTGGTAAGCGGCCCTGTGCCCCTGCCAACGCAGAAGAAAATCTTCACCGTCAACCGTGCAACCTTTGTCAACAAGAAGTCGCGCGAGCAGTTCCAGTTGAGCACCTACAAGCGGCTGCTGGACATTTACAGCTCAACGCCCAAGACCATCGACGCGCTGATGAAGCTCGAGCTGCCCAGCGGCGTGGAGGTTGAAATCAAGGTGTAAAGAAGTAGCTTGCTGTTAGTAATAGTAAGGAATAGCGGAGGTTTGGCGTATGCCTCCCTTTGCGTAGCATTTATCGAATTTTTGAGTTAGAATTTTTTGAATTTTTTAGTTAAACATGGCAGGAATTATAGGAAAAAAAATCGGAATGACCTCCGTTTTCGGTGTCGATGGAAAGAACATCCCCTGCACCGTTATCGAAGCTGGCCCATGTGTTGTCACGCAAGTTAAGTCCGTTGAAACAGACGGATATGCAGCTCTGCAGCTTGCCTATGACGATAAAAAGGAAAAGAGCACAACAAAAGGGTTGCTCGGACACTTTAAGAAAGCCGGTATCACGCCCAAAAGAAAGGTGGTAGAGTTTCCGCCTTTTGCAGGGAAGGAAAGCAAGGAGCTGGCAGTGGGCGACGCTGTGACGGCAGACTTCTTCGAGGAGAACAACTGGGTTGACGTGGTAGGCACATCAAAAGGAAAAGGATTTCAGGGTGTTGTTAGGCGGCACGGCTTTGCCGGCGTAGGCGGACAAACGCACGGTCAGCACAACAGGCTTCGCGCTCCGGGGTCGGCAGGAGCCTCGTCGTACCCTTCGCGCGTGCTACCCGGCCGCAAGCTGGGCGGGCGCATGGGCGGCGACCGCGTAAAGGTGCTGAATTTGGTTATCGTAAGGGTAATCCCCGAAAGCAACCTGCTGCTGGTAAAAGGCTCGGTGCCGGGAGCTGTGGGTTCATACTTACTAATTGAGAATTAAAACAACATCATGGAGTTATCAGTATATAACATCGAAGGACAAGAGACGTCGAAGAAGATTAGCTTGGACGATACGGTATTTGGCATTGAGCCGAATGACCATGCCATTTACCTCGACGTAAAGCAGCTGCTGGCCAACCGCCGTCAGGGTACGCACAAGGCGAAGCAGCGCGGCGAGGTGCGCTACAGCACAAGGAAACTCAAAAGGCAAAAGGGCACTGGCGGCGCTCGCGCCGGAAGCATCAAGTCGCCCCTCTTTGTAGGCGGAGGCCGCGTGTTTGGCCCCGTACCCCGCGACTATAGCCATAAGCTCAACAAAAAGCAAAAAAGCTTGGCGCGCCGCAGTGCACTGTCGCAGAAGGCGCTTAGCAACAACATTCGCGTGATTGAAGACGTTTCGCTTGAAGCGCCAAAGACAAAAGAATTTCTAAAAATATGGAAAAATCAGCAGCTGAATGGAAAAAAATTGCTCATTATACTTCCCGAATCAAATAAAAACGTATATTTGTCATCCCGAAATTTACCCAACGCAAAAACAATAATTGCTTCTGACATAAATACTTATGATGTTATGAACGCTAATGAGTTGCTGTTTTTTGAGGGTGCGGTTGACATTGTTAACCATTTGTTTGGAGCGGAAAGCGACACGCCGCAGGAGGCTAATAGCCTTTAGGCGAATAATATACAGCAAAAATAGCGCGCTGTAAGCAGAGGCAAGCATCGGCGCTAACATAAAAACAAGAGAACACATTGAATAATACTAAATGAGCACACAACTAATTAAGCCACTCATAACCGAGAAAATGACGGTGCAGGGCGATAAGCTGAACCGGTACGGTTTTACTGTTAGGCCAGAGGCCAACAAGTTGGAAATCAAGCAAGCAGTAGAAGCAATGTACGGTGTTAAGGTAGAAAAAGTTAATACCATGAACTATCGCGGTAAGAACAAAAGCCGCTACACCAAAACAGGCCTGCTGGCCGGAAGAACAGTGCACCGCAAAAAAGCCGTGGTGACGCTGGCCAAAGGCGAACAAATTGATTTTTACAGTAACATCTAAAAAAACATGGCGCTCAGAAAATTTAAACCCGTAACGCCGGGTACAAGGCATAAAGTTATTTCTGCGTTTGACGAGATTACGACCTCTGCCCCCGAAAAGTCGCTGCTGGCTCCCATCAAGAGCTCCGGCGGGCGCAACAATCAGGGGCGCATGACCGTACGCTACCGAGGTGGCGGCCACAAGCGCATGTACCGTATTATTGACTTCAAGCGCGATAAGGACAGCTTTGCCGCTACGGTAAAAACCATAGAGTACGACCCCAACCGCAACGCTCGCATTGCGCTGGTGGCCTACGCCGACGGAGAAAAGCGCTACATCATTGCGCCGGTAGGCCTCAAGGTAGGGCAGCGGATACAGTCGGGCAAAGGTGTAGCCCCAGAGATAGGCAACACGCTTTTCCTCTCCGATTTACCCTTAGGTACCATTGTGCACAACATTGAGCTCACGCCCGGGCAGGGCGCAACGATGGCGCGCAGCGCCGGTTCGTCGGCGCAGCTGCTGGCGCGCGAAGGCAAGCATGCCGTGCTCAAGCTGCCTTCGGGTGAAACGCGCATGGTGCTGGTTACCTGCCGCGCAACCGTTGGGTCGGTTTCCAACCCCGACGCCCAGAACGAATCACACGGTAAGGCCGGGCGCAGGCGCTGGCTGGGACGTCGCCCCCGCAACCGCGGCGTGGCCATGAACCCGGTTGACCACCCCATGGGCGGCGGCGAAGGTAAAAACTCCGGTGGACATCCTCGCTCGCGCAAGGGATTGCTGGCTAAGGGTAAGAAAACCCGTAACCCAAAGAAAACCACCTCGAAGTTTATTATTGAAAGAAGAAAGAAATAAATTTAATAATTCATAATGAGCCGTTCGCTAAAAAAAGGGCCGTATATTGAGCCTAAGCTGGATAAAAAAATAAGCGCCATGAATGTCGGAAAAAAGAAGGCAGTGGTGAAAACGTGGGCACGTGCAAGCATGATTCCGCCCGATTTTGTGGGGCACACTGTTGCCGTGCACAATGGTAACAAGTTCATCCCTGTGTACATCACCGAAAATATGGTGGGGCACAAGCTGGGTGAGTTTGCCCCGACCCGCACGTTCAAGGGACATTCGGGCAACCGTAAGTAGGAGATACGAAGTGTTATCTGCTCTTGCTGTGCAAGTTAAATGGCTATGGTGAGGGAAGGGAGGAATGAAAAAAAAATTATTAGCCTTACAAGTATTTTTGCTGTGCGCTATTAATAATGCCTCTTCTCAAGACCAAAACCAAGCTCAAGTTCAAACGGAGCATTATATTGGGTTGGCAGTAAGCAATGTTGTAGGTCCGTCGTACGCGCTCCGGCACAACCGCTGGTCAGTTGTTGCTGATGCGGGGTGGCTCACAGGCTTCAGCGGCGTGTATGCTTCGGTTGGAGGAATGTACGAGCTGTCAAGCATGAATAGGGTGCTAAAGTTCTTTAGGTTAGAAAACAGACAGAATGGCACTGACATGTTGATGAGCATGGGGTTCGGTTTATTTGGCCAAGATTACTATTGCCCCTCTATTCGGCAAAGAAAGTGGGCAGACAAGTTAAGTTACGTCACTCCGTTAGGCTGTAATGCATTGTTCGAGTTTTATTTTCGTGAGAAAAAGTTACCCGATTGGAATTTTGCCTTTAGGTTTCGCGGTCCGGTATACTTTACGACAAGGGAGTATAAAGATGTTTTGTCAAAAGGCGCGGTTGCAATGATGCTGGGAACGTATCAGATAGTAGTTCAGCGCAGGTTATAAACAGATAAGGTAGATAAGAGTAAGTATAAGTAGTATAATTCGTTTAATCAGAGTAAAATCCTTTTTATAGCAAAGGTAACTAAATGGGTGCAAGAAAAAGATTAAGAGCCGAAGAGCTCAAGGCAGAGAAGAAGTTAGTGGCGGGAGCCATACTTCGCAATTGCCCCTCGTCACCCCGCAAGATGAGGCTGGTAGCCGATTTGATACGCGGTGTTGAGGTCAACAAGGCGCTGGGTGTGCTCAAGTACACCAAAAAGCATGCTTCCAGAGACTTGGAGAAGCTCCTCAAGTCGGCAATTGCCAACTGGGAGGCCAAAAATCAGGACAGCAAGCGCAGCTTGGAGGAGGGCAACGTTTTTGTAAAAGAAATTTTTGTTGACGGAGGCCCTATGCTCAAGCGCATTTCACCGGCGCCGCAGGGACGCGCGTATCGCATCCGCAAGCGCTCCAACCATGTACACATTGTGCTGGACAACAACTTGGTGGAGGTGGTCGAAAAGGAAGAGAAAGAAGATGCAACGACAGCTGCGCTGGTAGTAGGGGCAAGCAACGAAGAAACCGTAACCGAACAAGTATCATAAAAAAGAAATATGGGACAAAAAATTAATCCGATAAGTAACCGAATAGGTATCATTCGCGGTTGGGATTCTAACTGGTACGGTGGAAGCAGGTATGCCGGCAAGATAGTTGAGGATTCAAAAATTCGCAACTACCTCAACGAGCGCCTGGCAAAGGCCAGCTTGTCGCGCATAGTGATTGAGCGCACCCTAAAGCTCATAACGGTAACCATCAACACGGCGCGCCCGGGCGTTATCATCGGCAAGGGCGGCCAAGAGGTGGACAAGCTCAAGGAAGAGCTCAAGAAAATAACGGGAAAGGACATCCAAATCAATATTTTTGAGGTGAAGCGTCCGGAGCTGGACGCGCTGATTGTTGCCAACAACATAGCCCGTCAGGTGGAAGGGCGCATATCATACCGCCGCGCCATCAAGACTACTATGGCCTCTACGATGAGGCTGGGCGCTGAGGGCATTAAGGTACAAATCTCCGGACGGCTTGGCGGCGCAGAAATGGCGCGCTGCGAAACCATCAAGGAAGGGCGCATCCCCCTGCACACGTTCCGCGCCGACATTGACTACGCCCTTGCTGAGGCGCTTACCAAGGTAGGTCTGCTGGGTATCAAGGTGTGGGTTTGCAACGGCGAAGTTTACGGCAAGCGCGACTTGCTCCCCAACGTGGGCGTGGCAGCTAACGTTGCCGGCTTGTCGGCAGGCGGCAGCGGCGGACGCGACGACCGCTCCTACCACCGCGGTGGCGAGCGTGGCGGACGCGGCGGCGGCAACGACCGTGGTGGTCGTGGCGGCGGCGGCGGTGGCCGTGGAGGAGACCGCGACCGTCGCGGAGGACGTGGTAGTGGTGGATCAAAGAAGTAAACAAAAAAATAGCGAAGTAAAACAAAATGTTACAGCCTAAAAAGACGCAATACAGAAGAATGCAGAAGGGGAAGATGAAAGGCATTGCCCAGCGCGGCAACCAGCTTTCGTTTGGCTCTTTTGGCATCAAAACGCTGGAATCTTGCTGGATTACCGGCAAGCAAATAGAAGCCGCTCGTCAGGCCATTGTGCGCCACATGAAGCGCGAGGGCCAAATGTGGATTCGCATATTCCCCGACAAGCCTATCACCAAAAAACCTGCCGAAGTCCGCATGGGTAAAGGTAAGGGTGCGCCCGAGGGCTTTGTTGCTCCGGTAACGCCGGGACGCATGCTGTTCGAGGTGGAGGGCGTTCCGTTTGAAATTGCACAGGAAGCGCTGCGCTTGGGCGCTCAGAAGCTGCCTGTGGGCACCAAGTTTGTGGTGCGCCGAGATTATGTAGCAGAAAAATCAGCATAAACAGAGGAGAAAAAGTAAATGAAGGCATCAGAAATCAGGGAAATGTCCACCAAGGATTTGCTGGAGAAGGTGGAAGCAGAAAAGAGCCAGCAGGCAAGAATGCGCCTCAACCACGCTGTTTCGCCGCTCGAGAACACGGGCAAAATCAAGGAAACACGCAAGAACATCGCGCGTATGCTTACCATCCTTCACGAACGGAAAATTAACGAGATAAAAAAGTAACATCTCACACACATGGAAACTATAGAAAGAAGCCTAAGAAAGGAAAGAATAGGAATTGTGACCAGCAACAAGATGGACAAATCTATCGTGGTTGCCGTGCAGCGGAAGGTAAAACATCCTGTTTACGGAAAGTTCGTTAGCCACACCACCAAGTTCGTTGCGCACGACGAAAAGAACGAGTGCAGCGAGGGTGATACCGTGCGCATCATGGAAACCCGTCCGCTGAGCAAGAGTAAGCGTTGGAGATTAGTAGAAATTGTAGAAAAAGTAAAGTAAGCCATGATACAGCAAGAATCAAGATTACAGGTGGCGGACAACAGCGGCGCGAAGGAGGTGCTCTGCATCCGCGTGCTGGGAGGCACCAAGAGGCGCTACGCCTCCATTGGAGACAAGATTGTGGTGAGCGTGAAAAGCGCCTCCGCCGGTGGCGATGCCAAAAAAGGCAGCATATCCAAGGCTGTTATTGTGCGCACCCACAAAGAAATTCGTCGTCCGGACGGCTCGTATATTCGTTTTGACGACAACGCCTGCGTGCTGCTCAACGCACAGGGCGAAATTCGCGGCACCCGCATCTTTGGCCCGGTAGCCCGCGAGCTGCGCGACAACTACATGAAAATTGTGTCGTTGGCGCCCGAAGTGCTTTAAAAAGCCAAAGGCTAAGAAAGACAAAAAAACAAAAGGACAACTTTGAAAAGTAAAAACCATGCTGGGTAAAGTAAAACTTAAAATAAAAAAAGGCGATAGCGTTACCGTAATTGCCGGCGACGACAGGGGCAAGAAGGGCCGCGTGCTCGAAGTGCTCACCGAAAAAGGCCGCGCCATTGTGGAAGGTGTAAACATGGTATCGAAGCATACCAAGCCCAATGCAAAGCAAACGCAGGGCGGTATTATCAAGCAGGAGGCGGCAATAAACATCTCAAACCTTATGGTCAACGATGGCAGCGGAACACCCACGCGGGTGGGACGTCGCATGGGCGAAAAAGGAAAGCTGGTACGCTACGCAAAAACAACCGGAGAGGAAATTAAGTAATGGCAAAAAAACAACAACCACAGGCACAAGTATACGTGGACGCAAAGGGATATATTCCATTGCTCAAAAAAAAGTACAGGGCAGAGATTGTGCCGGCCCTTGTAAAGGAATTTGGATACAAAAACGTCATGCAAGCGCCAAAGCTTGAGAAGATTGTCGTTAACCAAGGTGTTGGGGTGGCAACAGCCGATAAGAAGCTGATAGAGGTGGCCCAGAACGAGCTATCCGTCATCACCGGACAAAAGGCGCTGATAACCCGCGCCACAAAGGATATATCCAACTTCAAGCTGCGTAAAGGCATGCCGATAGGCGTAAAGGTAACGCTGCGCGGCAACAAGATGTACGAGTTCTTGGAGCGGCTGATTTGCATCTCGCTGCCTCGTACACGCGACTTTAGCGGTATCAGCGACAAGCTCGACGGCCGCGGCAACTACAACCTTGGCGTGAAGGAGCAAATTGTTTTTCCGGAAATAGATATTGAAAAGGTGACAAAGATTATGGGCTTGGAAATGACCTTTGTTACCACTACCGAAAAGGACGAAGAAGCGTACGCCTTGCTTCGCCACTTTGGACTTCCATTTAAAAATGCAAAAAAACAGTAGATAGAACAATGGCAAAAGAATGCATGAAGGCGCGCGAGGTAAAGCGCGCGAAGCTGGTGGCAAAATACGCCGAGAAGCGCAAGGCGCTCAAGGAGGCGGGAGATTACGTGGGGCTGTCGAAGCTGCCCAAGAACTCAAGCCCGGTACGTCTGCACAATCGCTGCTCGCTCACCGGACGCCCCAAAGGATACATTCGCCAGTTTGGGATTAGCCGTATCACTTTTAGAGAGATGGCCAGCCAGGGGTTGATACCCGGCGTGAAGAA
>JAIRXY010000307.1 GCA_031268055.1 Prevotellaceae bacterium
AATTAAAAATTAAAAATTAAGAATTAAGAATTATCCTGACGGTGCGGGATAACTTTTAATTACGCTACTCCCGTGCCAGCGAGACATCAATGCTGGTAGCTCCGTGCTGCGCACGGAGTAATTCAACTCCATACGGAGTTGTGTGTAAAGTGTACCGACACGGGCATTCTTGTGCGTAAGGTGTATCGACACGGGCATTCTTACCCCGCGCTACGCACGGGGTTATCCACATTAAAGTCCTACCGGACTTTTCTGCAACGACACGGGGATGACACAACAAAGCCTCAAACGGAGTTGTGCGTAAGGTGTACCGACACGGGCATTTTTACCCCGCGCTACGCACGGGGTTATCCACATTAAAGTCCTACGGACTTTTTCGCAACGACACGGGGATGACACAACAAAGCCTCAAACGGAGTTGTGCGTAAGGTGTACCGACACGGGCATTCTTACCCCGCGCTACGCACGGGGTTATCCACATTAAAGTCCTACCGGACTTTTTCGCAACGACACGGGGATGACACAACAAAGCCTCAAAGGGCTTTAAGATGGATAATAAACCCTATGCAAGGGAAGGGAAGGGAAGGGAAGGGAAACGAAACGAAACGAAACGAAACGCAGGGGTTACGGAAAGGCGCGGGCTACTCTGCAGAGCTACGTAGTAGCTCAACATGGATAAGCCTGTGCAAGTGAAACGAAACGCAGCGCGGGGCTACAGAAAGGCACGGGCTACAAGCCAGCGCCAGCGAAAAAGCCCGCGCCAACGAGAAGCAGCGGGATAATAGCGATTTTGAATTTTGAATTGGCGTGCACCGTCAGGATAATCCAAAATTCAAAATTCAAAATTCAAAATTTTTTACCGGTGAACTTTGAGAAAATAGACATACTTACGCTTTTGCCGCAACGCCCTCCGTTTGTGATGGTTGATAAGCTTCTCCTCTATGACATGGGTGTTACGGAAACATCGTTTCGGGTGCACGAGGATAATATCTTTTGCGACGATGGCAGGCTGTCGGAATCGGGGCTGATAGAAAATATTGCGCAAACTTGCGCCGCAGGCATAGGATACGTCAACAAGTACAGCTATAACGATGCAATAAAGCTGGGCTTTATCGGCTCTATCCGCAACATGGAAATATTCCGGCTGCCGCAGACAGGCGAAACCCTCACTACGCGGATCTGCACGGTGGAGGAAGTCTTTCGGATGACAC
This sequence comes from Prevotellaceae bacterium, assembly GCA_031268055.1. Taxonomy (GTDB): domain Bacteria; phylum Bacteroidota; class Bacteroidia; order Bacteroidales; family UBA932; genus JAITMY01. The sequence goes on from JAIRXY010000307.1 coordinate 1,212, forward strand.
TTATAAATGCAAAGGTTACCATTGGTCAGGAGCTTATTACATCGGCGGAAATGAAGATAGCGATAATTGATAATTGACAATTTCTTTGCTGGTAGGACATTGAGATTTTTTTTGAAATAATGAGCAGCAATAATAACAACAACGTACTACTTACAGCCTCCAAGGAGGTAGAAGTTCGCTTTAGCGAGGTAGATTCCATGAGTATTGTCTGGCACGGGGCGTATGCGCTGTACTTTGAGGATGCTCGGGAGGCTTTTGGCGCAAAGTATACGCTTGGCTACCTCGATATTTTCGACAAGGGCTACTATGCACCCTTAGTTGACTTGAAGTTTTGCTACAAAAAACCGCTGCGCTACGGCACAAAAGCACGCATAGATATTACCTACCACAGCACAGCGGCCGCAAAGATAGTGTTCGATTACGAGATATTCGACGTAGATAACGGTTTGCTGGTGGTCACCGGAAGCTCCACTCAGGTTTTTCTGGACAAGCAATACCAGCTTGTTTGGGCTACGCCGCCGTTCTACGAGGCGTGGAAGCAAAAATGGGGGGCGCTATGATTGCTTGGGCAGGCGATAACATCATTTCATCCTTAGGGTTTACAACGGAGGCGTGCTACCGCTCCGTCGAGGCCGGACGGTCGGGCGTACGCCTGCACAGCCCGTTCATGGGGCTGGCGGAGCCGCTGATGGCCTCGCTGATTGACAGGGAGCAGCTGAACGACAGCTTTGCCGCAGCCTACTCCAGCTCCGATGGCTATACTGCGCTCGAAAAAGCGGCTATCCTCTCCGTAGGCAGGGCGGCGGCGCAGGCGCAGGTAGACCTCTCCGACCCGGGTGTTTTGCTTGTTTTTTCGTCAACCAAGGGCAACGTGCACCTGCTCGACGAGAACGAAAGTCAGCCTCACCGCGAGCATATCTACCTCTGGCACACAGCCCGCCTCATAGCGGAGCGCTTCAAAAATCCCAACGAGCCGGTAGCCATCTCCAACGCCTGCATATCGGGGGGCTGCGCACAGATTGTCGCCATGCGGGAGTTGGAGTCGGGATTGTACCACCATGTCGTGGTGGTGGGGGTAGAAATGCTGTCGAAGTTTATCGTTTCCGGTTTTCAGTCGCTCAAGGCGCTGTCGCCGGAGCCATGCCGCCCGTTCGACGCCGCCCGCGCGGGGCTTAACTTAGGCGAAGCCGCCGCCACCATAGTTTACCAGCGGGTGGACAGGGAGGAGAAGTCAGGTGACGTTGCGCTGCTGCGGGGCGCTGTGCGCAACGACGCCAACCATATTTCGGGGCCGTCGCGCACGGGCGAGGGGAGCCTCCTCGCCCTGCAAGCCCTGCTGCGCGAGGTAGCACGCAGCGACGTTGCGTTTATCAACGCGCACGGGACGGCTACCGCCTACAACGACGACATGGAGGCAACCGCCATTACCCGCGCCGGGCTGCACGCAACGGCCGTGAACAGCCTGAAAGGGAACTTCGGGCACACGCTGGGAGCGGCAGGCGTTTTGGAAAGCATCATATCGGCTCACGCCCTAAAGCGCGGAGCGCTGCTGCCCACCTGCGGGTTCAAAGCCGGAGGGGGAGAGCTCCGGCTCAACGTGCTTGATAAAGCTGGCCGCACAGAAAAGCCATACTGCATAAAAATGCTTTCGGGGTTTGGCGGGTGCAACGCCGCACTGCTGTTTAAATACGTAAAGGAGGAGAGGCCATGCCGCAATCCATAAAAAGATATAGCTACATAACCGACCGGCTGGCGCTGGTGGATGGGAAAACGCTTCCTGTGGCAGCAGCAGAGGCCACAGAGGAGGGGAATTTTCTCACTTTGCTGTACAGGTCGCTGGGGATAGATTACCCTAAATTTTTCAAGATGGATAGCCTGTCGAAGCTGGGCTTTCTGGCATCGGAGCTTATTTTGAAGGACGAATCTCCTCGCTTTACCCCGCGGGAGGATGTTGCCGTTGTTTGCCTCAACCGGAGCTCGTCGCTGTCAACGGATGTGCAGCATCAGGCATCCATACAGCACGAGGATAGCTGCTACCCCAGCCCTTCTGTTTTCGTTTACACGCTGCCGAATATTGTAGCCGGAGAAATCGCTATCAGGAATAAGCTCTTGGGAGAAACGTCCTTTTACGTCTGTCGGGAGTGGAGCGCACAGCTGCTGCTTCGGATGGCGAGCCTCTCCTTTTGCGATGCGTGCACCCGCGCCGTGCTTGCGGCGTGGGTGGAGCGCTTTGATGGCGTATCGGAAGCTTTTATGATGCTGGTTGAGCGGGATGGCCTGTCCGGCATTCCGTTTTCCGCAGAACATGTAGAAATGCTATACCAAAATACTAAAACACAAAATACGTAAAGATTATGGAAGAGTTGATTTTGCAGCTGAAGCAGGAAATTATAAAAGTTTTGAATCTGGAGGACGTAAAGCCGGAGACCATTGCCGACGACGCTCCGCTATTTGGCGATGGGCTTGGCCTTGACTCCATAGACGCTCTTGAGCTGATTGTTCTCATGGAAAAAACATACGGCATCAAGCTGGAAGACCCTGCTCGGGGGCGCGAGATATTCAAGTCAATTCGCGTGATGGCCGAATACATCCACGCAAACCGGCGCAAGTAAGCATGCCAAGAAAAGCTGCCATAACGGGCATTGGCGTAGTATCGGCGCTGGGAGCAGGCCGTGAGCCTACGCTCGCCGCGCTGCGGGAGGGTCGCACGGGCATTGCCCCCGTGCGCTACCTGAAAACGTCGCACACGGAATTTCTTGTTGGCGAGGTGAAGCTCTCCGATGAGGAAATGACGCGCGCGCTGCGCATCCCCGAATCGCAAGCCACAACGCGCACGTCGCTCATGGGGATGGTTGCCGTGCGCGAGGCGCTAGCGCATGCCCGCCTGCAGCGCAAGAGCGGACTCCGCATAGCACTCGTCTCCGGCACCACCGTTGGCGGAATGGACAAAAGCGAGCAGTACTACCTCGACTTTTTGGCGGGCGATACCCAAAATGCCTACATCTCCACGCACAGCTGCGGCGCCTGCACAGAAATGATTGCCGACTACTTTGGCATTTTTTCGAGGGTACAAACCATTTCTACGGCATGTTCCTCGGCGGCCAACGCCATTATGCTCGGCGCTATGCTCGTCGAAGAAGGCCGGGTAGACGTTGCGGTGGCAGGCGGTAGCGAGTGCCTCACCAAGTTTCACCTCAACGGATTCAACACGCTGATGATACTCGACCGCGGGCAGTGCAAGCCGTTCGACGCGCGCCGCGCCGGGCTGAACTTGGGCGAGGGGGCAGCCTACCTCGTGCTGGAGGCCGAGGATGCGCTTGGCGGGCGTGGCGTAGAGCCGCTGTGCCGAATCTCCGGCTACGCCAACACCTGCGACGCTTACCACCAAACAGCCTCTTCGCCCAACGGCGATGGGGCGTACCTTTCGATGGCAAAGGCGCTCGAAGCGGCGCAGCTTACCCCCCAAGACATCAGCTACATTAACGCGCACGGCACGGGAACGGAGAACAACGACCTGAGCGAGGGGCAGGCCATACAAAGGCTTTTTTGCGGCGGCATCCCCCCCGTTTCGTCCACCAAATCGTTTACGGGTCACGCCACCAGCGCCGCGGGAGGGGTTGAAGCCGTTATCTCCACGCTGGCGCTGCAGCACAGCTTTATCCCCGCCAACCTGAACTTTGCGCAGCCGATGCCGGAGCTGTCGTTTACGCCTGCTGCCGGCGGCGATTCGCCTGCTCCTTTGCGGCATGTGCTCTCCAACTCGTTTGGCTTTGGCGGAAACGATACATCGCTTATTTTTTCAAAGATATGATGAGCAGGACGAACGACGTATATATTTTGGCAGCAAAGCAAATCTCTGTCCAGCCGCCGCTCTCCGACGAGTGGATGGAGGCTCCGCTGCGCTACGGCGAGCAGCCCTACGTGCGCGCCGTAGACCCCGACTACAAGCAGCATTTTGCGCCAAACGAGGCGCGCAGGCTGGGGAAAATACTGAAGCGCGCCTTGCTCACCTCGCGGCAGGCTATGACAGCGTCGGGCATTGCCAAGCCCGACGCCGTGGTTACCGCAACAGGCTTGGGGTGTATTGATAACACCGAGCTCTTTCTGGACGCGCTGGTGCGCGAGGGAGAAGCGCTGCTCAAGCCAAGCTACTTTATGCAGTCCACGCACAACTCCGTCAGCTCGCTTATCGCCATAGACGCACGCTGCCACGGCTACAACTCTACCTACGCTCACAATGGCACATCTTTTGAGTGCGCCCTTGAAGATACTTTTATGCAGCTTAGCCGCGGCCAAATACAAACAGCGCTGGTAGGAGCGCACGACGAAATGACGCCCGGCTACTTTGCGCTGCTAAGCCGCATAGGTTACCTTGGGCACGCTCCGGGCGGCTTTAGCGGCGAAGTTGCGCTCAGCATGATGCTGGCAGCAAAGCCCCAAGAGCGCTCCCTCTGCCGCCTGCGCGGAGTGGAGATGGAGTACCACCCCACCGGCGAAGCCTTGCGGCAGGCGCTCCGCCGGCTGCTGCAGGGCGCTCAATGCCGCATGGAGGAGGTTGATGCAGTGATGGTAGGCCTCAGCGGGCAGCCGTCGAACGACGATGCGTACGCAAGCATTTGTCCGGAGCTGTTTCCCCACAAGCAGCTGCTTCGCTACAAGCATCTGTTTGGCGAATCGTACACTGCGCCGGGGCTGGGGGTATACGCCGCAGCGGTATGCCTCCATCGGCAGCGCATTCCGGCGCACCTTTTTGTCGATTGCGAAAGCGGAGAGCAGCGCGGCGTAAGGCATATTTTGTTTTACAACCATTTTGAAGAAAAAAATCACTCACTAATACTGTTATCGGCATGTTAAAAATAATTTTGCTATCCGTCGCGCAGTGCCTGCTTTTGTCCGGCGGGCAAGTTATGCTGAAGCTGGCTATGGGACACACGGGACAATTCGGCTTTACATGGGTATTTTTCCGCAGCCTGCTGGTCAACTATCGCCTGCTGGCCTCAGGGCTGTGCATGACAGCGGCCACCATTTTGTGGCTGTACATCATCAAGCATTTCGATTTTTCGGTGGCCTACCCCATAACAGGTATGAGCTACGTTTTTGGAATGCTTGCGGCAACCTGCATCTTTCACGAAGCAATACCGCTAACCCGCTGGATAGGCGTTGCGCTGATAGTGGGAGGCGTTGCGCTGACGACAAGATAAATTAAGAATTAAGAATTAAGAATTAAGAATTGAAAGACAAGCTAAAAAAAAATAAACTATAAACTAAAAGATTATGACGGGTACGAAAACCTCGAAGTCGGCTATGGGGATTCCGAAATATTCCGGGCAGGGAGCAAAAGCATTAAAGCTCATTGCTGCCGTGCTCTCGCTGATGCTGACGCTACCGTTCCTCGCCGGAGCACAGGAGGCAGCAGCTACTCCAGAGCAACACCGTCAGCTGCTACAACAAATAGCAGCAGCGTCGGCAGGCATGGAAAGCTTGGCCTGCGATTTTGAGCAAACAAGGGTCTCCTCCATGCTCAGCGGCGAGGTGACGTCAATCGGCAAAATGTACTACAAGCGGCAGAACAGCTGCCTGCGCTGGGAGTACGCTCCGCCGCTTGCCTACACCCTTATTCTGAATGGCAAAAAATCGCTTATGCTGGCAGGAGGCAGAAGCATAAGCGATGCAAAGCTGAGCCGCTTTTTTCAGGAAATGGTCGGCGTCATGGTGAGCGGCATTAGCGGGAGCGGGCTGACCGATACAAAAAGCTTCGACGTCACCTGCCACAGGGAGGCCGCACAGGGGGAGGTTGTGCTTGTCCCCCTCCGCAGGGAAATGAAAAAAATGCTTGCCTCCATTAAGTTGACGTTCAACCTGAAAGATTACACCGCCGACGTAATAGAGCTGCAGGAAAAAAACGGAGACGCTACGATTATCCGGCTGCTGAACAAGCAGCTTAACGTAGCGCTCGACGAGGCAAAGTTTAATGTGGAATTTTGAATTTTGAATTATCGCTGTCTGATAAAAAGTTCATCATTTGGATTGCGCCCTTTCAGGGCTTGGTTTTCGTGGGGTATCCGTTTTCGTAGGGCGTTGCCCTACGCTAATGATAGCCGCCCTTTCAGGGCTGAAAGCCTGAAATCATTAGCGTAGGGCAAAGACCGCCGGACGGAGCAAGAAGTGGTCGGCAAGCCCTGAAAGGGCGCAATCCAAGCTGGGCTTGGATTTTCGAGACATTTACTTTTTTTTATCAGGCAATAGTGATTCTTAATTCTTAATTCTTAATTCTTAATTCTTAATTCTTAATTCTTAATTCTTAATTAAAAATGAGGTTGCTGGATGATTTTTATAGAATAGCGCAATTCTCTACCACGGGGGCAGAGTTTGAGTACATAGTTTTGCTCAACAGGGAGCATTTTATTTACCGTGCTCACTTTCCGGGCAACCCCATTACGCCGGGGGCCTGCATCGTTCAGCTTTGCAAAGAGCTCATGGAGCTTCGCACGGGCAAGCCGCTTTTGCTGAGAAAAATACTGAACGTAAAGTTTTTGTCGGCGATAAGTCCGGTGACCTGCGAACGCGTTCAGGTGGCATTCTCCAAGGTTACGCCCGTTGAGGATGGGTACAAATTTTCGGCTGTGGTCTGCCGAGACGCCGCGCAGCTGGCCAAGCTAACTTTAGCCGTAGCTGCCAAATGACGCCTACCCTTGAAAGCACAATGAGGGAGCTGGGCGTCTGCGTGGTAATCCCAACCTACAACAACGGCCAGCTGCTGGCGGATGTGCTCGACGCGGTTTTGCGGTACGCCTCGCAGGTGGTGGTGGTCAACGATGGCTCAACCGACCACACAGGCGAAATTCTGGAGCGGTACAAGGCGCGGGTAGCTACCGTTTCGTACCCGCAGAACAGGGGAAAGGGCTACGCGCTTAGCAGAGGCTTCGGCAGGGCGGCAGCGCTGGGGTATGCTTACGTCATTACGATGGACTCCGACGGGCAGCACCTTGCCGACGATTTGCCGCTGCTTGTTGAGGCGGCAAAAGCGCACCCCAAAGCCATGATTGTTGGTAGCCGCGCGCTCCGGCAAGAAAACATGCCGATAGGTAACACCTTTGCCAACAAGTTTTCGAACTTCTGGTTTACGGTGCAAACCGGCGTCAGGCTGCCCGACACGCAAACAGGATTCAGGCTTTACCCGCTTGCAAAAATGAGGGGTATGCGTGCGCTCACCTCGCGGTACGAGGCCGAGCTGGAGCTGCTGGTGCGGCTGGCGTGGCGCAACGTAACGCTGATTCCTATCCCTATACGGGTGCGCTACCCTCCCGCAGGGGAGCGGGTGAGCCACTTTAGGCCAATAACCGATTTTTTGCGCATCAGCGCGCTAAATACGATTTTGTTTTTCTTAGCAATTATTTACGGATATCCATCTAAGCTAATACGCTCAATAATTAAGAATTAAGAATTAAGAATTGGCTGACGCTGGCGTTTTTTTGATTTTACGTGATTTTCATTCAAAGAGAGGCATGGCATGAAAAAATGTAGTATGAAGAATAAGATATGGCGGTAGGGAGATATGGCGGTAGGGAGACGTGGCAGCGCCGCGTCTCTACAAGGGTC
>JAIRXY010000057.1 GCA_031268055.1 Prevotellaceae bacterium
TACAAACTCGTACTTGCCGTGAAAGTTGTGTCCACCCGTAAAAATGTTGGGGCACGGGAGGTTCATGTACGACAGGCGGCTGCCGTCCGTGCCGCCGCGAATGGGGCGCACCAGCGGCTTCACGCCGGCTTGCTCCATAGCGCGCATGGCCAGCTCAACAATATGGAAGTGCTGCTCCACCTGCGCGCGCATGTTGTAGTACTGGTCTTGCACCTTTAGCTTGATGGTATCCGCGCCGTACTTAGCGTTGATGGCGCAGGCGCATTGCTGCACAAGTTCTTTGCGCTCCTCGAATTTTTCGCGGCTGTGGTCGCGAATGAGGTAGTGCATTGTAGCTTTTTCCACTTCGCCTGCCACGTGCACCAGATGGTAAAAGCCTTCGTAGCCCTCCGTGCTCTCGGGACGCTCGGCGGCGGGCAGCAGCGCGTTGAACTCCGTAGCCACCTGTAGCGCGTTAACCATCTTGTTTTTGGCGTAGCCCGGATGAATATTCTTGCCTTGTATGAACACTATTGCCGAGGCCGCGTTGAAGTTCTCGTACTCCAGCTCCCCAATCGTTCCGCCGTCGATGGTGTAGGCGTAGGTGGCGCCAAACTTTTCCACATCAAAGTAGTCAACGCCGCGGCCTATTTCCTCGTCGGGGGTGAAGCCAATGCAAATGTCGCCATGCTTAAATTCGTGGTGCGCTACGATGTACTCCACGGCGCACATGATTTCGGCAACGCCGGCCTTGTCGTCGGCGCCAAGCAGCGTTGTGCCGTCGGTGGTGATGAGCGTTTGGCCTGCGTACTCGAGCAGCTCGGGAAAGACTGCTGGCGAGAGCACAATATTTTTTTCTTCGTTCAGCACAATATCCGTCCCCTCGTATCGCTCCACAATCTTTGGCCGCACGCCGCACCCCGGCATGTCCGGCGAGGTGTCCACGTGGGCAATAAACCCAACGGGAGGAGGCAGCGGCGCCGGTATGTTTGCCGCAATGCGCGCCATCACGTAGCCATGCTCGTCCATCAAGACTTCGGCTACGCCTGCTGCGCGCAGCTCGTCGGCCAGCAGCTGCAGCAGGTGCAGCTGCTTGGCGGCGCTGGGAAACGTTTGAGATTCGCCGTCCGACTGCGTGTCGATGGCCACGTAGCGGAGAAATCGTTCAAGAATTGCTTCTGCCATTTTTTTGATAATATCTAAAGTGCAAATAAAACCCGCTTCAATTTTTTTTAGCAACCTCCCTTGCTCATTAGTACTCCGGCGGCAGCGCATCCAGCTGTGCCCTTGAGAACACGGGGCCATCCTTGCATACGTACTTGCTGCCCACGTTGCACCGTCCGCACTTGCCAACGCCGCACTTCATGCGGTTTTCGAGCGTAGTGTAGATATTTTCGGGCTTGAATCCCAGCTTGTCCAGCACAGGGAAGGTAAACTTAATCATCACGGGAGGGCCGCAGACGATGGCAATGGTGTTTTCTGCCGAGGGATTCATCCGCTCCAGCGCCGCCGGCACAAAGCCTACCTGCCCTTTCCATTCGGGCGTTTCGCCGCCCGGGTCAACGGTGGTAAGCAAGTTCACGTCGGGGCGCTCCTCCCACTCCTTCAGCTCGTGCTTGTACACAAGGTCGGCAACAGATTTTGCGCCGTACAGAATATTTATATCCTTGAAGTTGCTCCGCGTGTCGAGGGCGTTCCATATCACGCAGCGCATGGGCGGCAGCGCAATGCCGCCGGCAATGAACAGCAAGCTTTTGCCCTTCCACTCATCCAGCGGAAAGGTGTTACCGTACGGGCCTCTAAACCCCATTGTTTGCCCCTCCTCCAGCTTGGCCAGCGCCGAGGTGACCTTGCCGGCCTCGCGAAAGGTGCACTCAATGTAGCCCTTGCGCGTGGGCGACGAGGCAATGCAGAACGTACTCTCGCCTTCTCCAAAGGTGGAGTATTCGCCAAACTGCCCGGCCTTAAACTCAAAGGAGCGGGCAACCTCCTCGTCCTTGAATTTCAGGCGAAATGTTTTTACGCCCGGCGCTTCCTGCGTAATTTTTTCGATGGCTACCAAGTAGGGAAGATAAATGTTGTCGGACATAAGCGGTATCATTTTTTTTAACCTTACAAACGTTCAATTTCATTCAGATGCTCCGCCAGATTCATATCCACGGGGCAGGCGCGGGAGCAGCGTCCGCAGCCGGTGCAGCCGCGCGTCGAGAGGCGTTGGGGCATATAGCAGAACTTGTGCAGCAGGCGCTGCCGCCAGCGTTGGCTTTGCACGCTGCGGGGGTTGTGCCCCGAGGTGTGAAGCGTGAAAAGCGAAAAACCGCACGAATCCCAGCAGCGTATTCTGTCGCCGGCGCCGCTTCCCTTAGCGTTTTCCTGAATGTCAAAGCAGGCGCACGCGGGGCACACAAACGCGCACGCGCCGCACCCAACGCAGCGCGCCGACTGCTTTTTCCAGATATCGCTATCAAACATACCGGCAATTTTGCGCTGCACCTCCTCAACGCTAAACCTAACCGGCACCTCCGCCAAGTGCTCCTCCTTGCTAACGCCGGTGGCGGCTTCAAAGAGCTCAGCGCCTTTTTCTACCAGCGCCTGCCCCTTGTCTGTAATAATTTCTACAAGGTAGCCATCGTCGCCAACGGCGGTAAGCAAAATATCGCTCCCCTCGGCGCTCCCCGGATGGCCGTTGACGGAGGTGCAAAAGCAAAACACATCGCTCCGGCCGCAGCTCACGCCAACAAGCGTTACCCGCTGCATGCGCTCGCTGAACGGCTTATCCTGAGCGCCCCAGCCAAAAATGCCCGACAGGGGCTTGAAGGCGGCCGCATCGCAGGGGTGCAGGCCAAACACCACCGTGTCGGGAATGTCGCTGGGGTTGTAATCCTGCAACGCTACATCGCCCTGCTGCCGGACGTAGGAGAAGAGCTTCTCGGCGCGCGGAAAGGCTACGCCCTTGACCGACTGCGCTGTTTGGATATGCGCCATCGAAATTTCGTCGACAGACTTCACCCGCTTAAAATTTGTTTTGCCATTTTCGGTTACCGGCGCGTAGAGGCGCCTACCACCGTCATTTACCTTTGTCAGCCAAGCTTTCAGGGATGCTTTGGGTATATATTTTTGCTCCATCGCTTTTACCGTATAAAGTGTTCTTCATCGTTGGGGTTAAACGTAGACAGCACGTTGCCTTTTTCTGTCGGCTCGCCAAAGCTTTGCCGGACCATTTCCACCATTTTGTGCGCTATAATGTGCACGGGCAGCCCCAGAGGACAGGCCGCGCCGCAAGCCCCGCAGTCGGCGCAGCGACCCGCCATGTGCATCACGCGGCTAATCTGCCACTCCATGTTGCTCAAGGTTGCCGCCCACGGCTGCAACCACTGCGGACGGTTGACCTCCACAATGCACTTTGTGCAGTAGCACATAGGGCACGCTGCGCGGCAGGCGTAGCACTTGAAGCACTTGGAGAGCTCGCTCGTCCAGAACTTCCACCGCTCTTCCGCCGGCATTTCCGCTATCTCCTTCATCCACTCATCCTCCACCTGCTTTGGCGGCGCGGGGGCTGCTTGCAGATGCTGCTTCACGTCGGCAATGGCCTCAAACAGCTTTAGCCCGCCATCCGGCGTTAGCCCAAATACTTTGACCATCCCCTCCTGCAGCTGGTTTTCGTCGAGCAGGCGGCCAACGCTGCGCATGGCGTAGTACGAGGCTGCAATGCCAACCTTTTTGCCGCCCGTGAGGTCTTTGCGCGTGAGGTAAACGGCAAGGTTGCCGGTGCAGCGCTCGTCAAATATCAGCCTGTCGGCCTCCTCGGCAGAGGCGGCTATCAGGGGGCGCGGAAGCCGCGTGCCTTGCTCGTAGCCGATGAACAAGTCAATCTCTCGGCTGCCGAGCAGCTCCTTTACTTTACTTCTTAGCTCATTCATAGGGTTACCTCCAGCTCTTTGAGTAGAACATCCTCGTTGCCTGCCAGCAGCTCGGCCGCCTTCCTGTACTCGGTGTACGGCCCCAGCGCGCGAACATCGGCCACCGTCTTGTTGACAACCTCAGCCCACTTTGCTCCCTCGGCGGCAGAAACCCACGAGAACTGTATCCGGCGCGTGTCTATCCCCAGAAAGTCGAGCAGCCCGCGGAAGACAATCCAGCGGCGGCGCGCGTGGAAATTCCCCGACGTATAGTGGCAGTCGTTGGGGTGGCAGCCCGACACAATAACGCCGTCGGAGCCGTTGGCAAATGCCTTGAGCAGGAGCATGAAGTCAATGCGCCCCGTGCACGGAAAGCGAACAATCTTTACGTTGGAGGCGTACTTGATGCGGCTTGTGCCCGTAAGGTCGGCGCCGGCGTAAGTGCACCAGTTGCAGACAAAGGCTAATATTTTTGGTTCAAAGTCGATGTTCATATCGTTACGGTTTGGGTTACTTTTTTTACAGCGATATCGTTGGCGCAATCAAGCTCCAAAATTACATTTTTCTTTCAATTATACGTACTTTTTTACACCTAAATTGATGCTTTATGAGCGCAAAATACGTAAAATTATTGTAATTTGTAGAAATTCAATAGCTTAAATGGGGTGAGCAGGTCAAAAATAGGAGCATAGCTCGCTGCCAGCGAAGTAAACAATTTATCGTCTGCATCTTTAACAAACATTAGATTTGCAATAAATTGCTGAAAATGAATAAGTTTTTAATGTGTTAAATGTTTAACTATTTATAGCTGTTATATTTCCTTATGCAATGTGCCTATTTGTGGAAAAATATGTATACTTGCAAAAATTGTTTACTGAAATTTTATCTTTATTTACTAACTCATGGGCGCAACCTAAAATTAGGCACGCTTATTTTAAAATTACGAATATGAATAGTTTAGCACACATATTCTTAAAGAAGTTGGCTATAGTAACGCTATGCCTTACTTCTTTCTGCGCTGTATTTTGTACGGTAGCCTGCGCGGAACGTATTCGGTATGGTTACGATGCGGCAGGTAACCGCGTACTCCGCCAAAAGGAGATAGTAATGCAGGCAAAGCCCAAAGCGGTAGCGCTGGACAGCATATCCCAAGATCAGGTAGAGGATTTGTCGGCTCCAACGCAATTTGAAGAAATGATTTCGGATGTGAAAATTATTATTTACCCTAACCCTACGCAGGGGGCGCTGAGGATAGAAATTTTGGGTATCGAAGTCCCAAAAGATGCGCAAATATACCTGCACTCCATATCGGGAACGATAGTGCGACGGTGGATAGGCATATCGAACGACAACACTATGGACATCACGGCACAGCCGGCAGGAATATATATTATGCGGATTGTGCTGGATAGGAATAGGGTAAGCTCATGGAAAATTATTAAGCAGTAAGGATGGCCTAAAATTTATCGCTACAAAAAAAATGAAAACGTACCTTTCAACGGCTTATATTCGAAGAAAAAGCCTCGCAGTAGCGCTGCTATGCGCTGCTGCAACTTCAGCGTGGGGGCAAACGGGCAACACCATGCAAAACCCCATAGTGGTGGGAACATACAGCGCAGGGTTTCAGTACACCAACTCTCAAAACATCGCAAACTTTACCAACACCTACACGGCGCGTGCTGCCAACGATATATTCTACAAGTTTACGTTGACTAAAAGCATGAGCGTGGTAATGAGTCACTGTGGCTCGGCAGTCGACACCTACCTGCATTTACTGGATGCTTCGGGCAACAGGATTGATTACAACGACGATTACTCCGGCGAAGGGGCATGCTCCAGCAACCTACATTCCTACCTGAAGAAAAATTTGGCGGCGGGTACCTACTACGTGGTATCGGAAACCTACAGCGCGACAAGCGGGGTGATTCAAACTACCATTAAGGGCTTTGTGGGCGACAACATGCAAGCGCCTATTGATGTGGGAACATTTAGCGCCGGTTTTCAGTACACCAACTCTCAAAACATCGCAAACTTTACCAACACCTACACGGCGCGTACTGCCAACGATATATTCTACAAGTTTACGTTGACTAAAAGCATGAGCGTGGTAATGAGTCACTGCGGATCGGCAGTCGACACCTACCTGCACTTGCTGGATGCTTCGGGCAACAGGATTGATTACAACGACGATTACTCCGGCGAAGGGGCATGCTCCAGCACCCTACATTCCTACCTGAAGAAAAATTTGGCGGCGGGTACCTACTACGTGGTATCGGAAACCTACAGCGCGACAAGCGGGGTGATTCAAACTACCATTAAGGGCATTGTGGGCGACAACATGCAAGCGCCTATTGATGTGGGAACATTTAGCGCTGGTTTTCAGTACACCAACTCTCAGAATATTGAAAACTTTACCAATAGCTATACAGGACGTTCTACCAACGACATATTCTACAAGTTTACCCTGACCAAAAGCATGAGCGTGGTGATAAACCACTGCGGCTCGGCAGTCGACACCTACCTGCACTTGCTGGATGCTTCGGGCAACAGGATTGATTACAACGACGATTACTCCGGCGAAGGGGCATGCTCCAGCACCCTCCATTCCTACCTGAAAAAAAATTGGCGGCAGGCACCTACTATGTGGTATCGGAAACCTACAACGCGACAAGTGGGGTGATTCAAACTACCATTAAGACTGCTGCGGGTGAGAATATGCAAACCCCCATTAATGCCGGAACATTTAGCGCCGATTTTCAATACACGAACTCTCAAAACCTTGAAGATTTCACCAATAGCTATACAGGGCGTTCTACCAACGACATATTCTACAAGTTTACCCTGACTAAAAGCATGAGCATAGTGATAAACCACTGCGGCTCGGCGGTTGATACCTACCTGCACTTGCTGGATGCTTCGGGCAATAGTATTGGTTCCAATGATGACTACTCCGGCGAAGGGGCATGCTCCAACACCTACCATTCCTACCTGAGAAAAAATTTGGCCGCGGGCACCTACTACGTGGTATCGGAAACTTTCAGCGCGACAAGCGGGGTGATACAGACTACTATTGTTGGGATGGAGAGCGAGAGCAAGTTTGGCTACCCCGACATACCCGATGCATACAGCGCTGACCTTGTTGCGGTGGGAGGCGCTGCCGCAACGCTTGACGTTTCGGCAACAGGCGCCGCCACCTACACCATTCCCATAGAAGTTCCACCGGGCGTGGGCGGCATGCAGCCCTCGCTGGCCATAGCCTACAATAGCCAGTCGGGTAACGGCGTTGCGGGATGGGGGTGCAACCTTGCCGGCGTATCGGCCATTACCTGCGCGCCAAAAAGCGTATACTACGACGGTACCGCCAAAGGCTTAACCCGCCTTGGCGACGAAGCTTACCTGCTTGACGGGCAGCGGCTTGTTCTCTACTCGGGCGCCGCCGGGCAAAATGGCGCCGTCTACTGCCCCGAAGCCGACCCATTTACCCGCGTAACGATGAAGGGCAGCTGCACCTCAACGGCGTGCAGCACATGGTTTGAGGTGCTAACCAAGGACGGCGTAAAGTA
>JAIRXY010000072.1 GCA_031268055.1 Prevotellaceae bacterium
GGGGGGTTGATGGGCTTACGTTCGCCGTAGCAGAAATGCTCTGCAATATTTGCCAAAAAAGGGCTAAATTCTTTTGGGTAGCATACTTTTACACCCTTCCAAGCGTTACTTACATAGCACAGTAATATTTTTGCCTGCTTGCTTGCCAAGGAGACATTAACTCACACGGAATCACACTTTTACGTTGTAACTATACGTTGCTTACATGGACATGATACGGTATATTTTTTTTGCGCTTTTGATGGCGATGTGCCACGCTGCTTCGGCTGTGCTTCGGGTAGACTCTATTCGCTTTCCGCAGCAAATTTACCTCTCGGCGCTGGTGCGTCAGGGCAGCCTGCTGCTATCCCCCCGCGAAGATATTCCCCAGAACTACTGCGCTGGGCTGGACGTGCGCTTGGGGTGGCAAACCGACAACAGCTCCGGCAACCTCTTTGACGCTCTGTACCGCTACCCGCACTACGGGCTGGGCTACTACATGGGCAACATGAACGGCATTATTATGAACAGCAGCGCACAGGCGGGCTTTGGTAAGCCTGCGGCGCTGTACGTTTTTTTCGGCAGCCCCGTACTGCACAGCAAGAGGTGGACGGCAGGGTACACCATCAGCGCGGGGATGTCGTACAACTTTAACGCCTACGACCCCGAAGAAGCGCCCTACAACATGCTGATAGGAAGCAAGCAAAACGCCTACATCGACCTCTCCCTTGACGTTTCGCTCACGCTGCCCCTGCGCACAACTTTGTCCGCAGGCCTTAGCTTCCAGCACTTCTCAAACGGGTCGTACCAAAAGCCCAACAAGGGGATTAACCTGCTATCGGGGACGCTTGCCTACCAGTGGAACAGCTTTCGCCGCAGCGACAAGATGTACGCGCGAACGGCTATTCCGGCGTGGGAAAATATGCTTGAGTGGTACATCCTCAGCGGCGGCGGCGTGCGAATGATTGATACGGATTTTGATAAGAGCAACCCGCGCAGCGGCAGGCGCTGGAGCTGCAACACCATTTCGTCGGCAGCGCTGGTGCAAACCAGCTTTCGCCGAAAGTTCGGGGTGGGCTTGGATTTATTCTACTTCGACTGGGGGCAGCATGTGCTCCAGTACCGCGCCGGCAAGGAGGGCAAAAAGGACGCCAAAACCTCCATCGCCGACAACATGGCGCTTGGCTTATACCTTGCGCACGAGGTTGGCTACAAGCGCGTGTGGATGATTACCGACTTGGGGGTATACCCGTTTGGGCGCGTGGGCGACAACCCCGTAAACCCGCGGATATACGAGCGCGTGGGGATAAAGTGGCACCTCTCCGACCGCCTGTTTGCGGGGATTGCCATCAAAGCTCACGGAGCAAAAGCCGACTACGTTGAGTGGTCATTGGGCTATTCGCTGATAAAAAACCGGCTGCTTTAGGTCAGCGTCAGGCGGCCTAAAGAAAGCGGCCTCGCCGACGCAGCAGTAGCTTCTACCTTCCCCGCAGGAGCGCTAACTTCTACAGCGCTTGTAAATCTCGAATTTTTCATGTAAGTTTGTCGGCTCATTTAATTGTAAAATTTATAATTAACAAGCGGCAAACTTTGCACCGCAAATTTTAATTCGTAATTGTACTGCCTATGTCCGTAGAAAGAGCCGAACAAATAGTAACAACACAGCGGCTAATTGGAAAAAAACAGCGCGGCGAAAAAATCACCATGCTCACCTCTTACGACTACACCATGGCGCGCATCCTCGACTCTGTGGGCATAGACGTTATCCTTGTCGGCGATTCGGCCGCAAACGTAATGGCCGGCCACGAAACCACGCTCCCCATCACGCTCGACCAAATGATATACCATGCGCAATCGGTTATGCGCGCCGTGAAGCGCGCGCTGGTGGTGGTAGACCTACCCTTTGGCTCGTATCAAGGGAACTCTAAGGAGGCGCTCAGCTCGGCCATCCGCATAATGAAGGAAAGCGGCGCCGACGCGGTGAAGCTCGAGGGCGGTGAAGAAATAGAGGAGTCCGTCAAGCGCATCCTCTGCGCGGGCATCCCCATCATGGGGCATTTGGGGCTTACGCCGCAATCCATCAACAAATTCGGTACGTACGCCGTCCGCGCGCGCGAGGCCGAAGAAGCCGAAAAGCTGGCGCGCGACGCTCATCTCCTTGAAAAGCTCGGATGCTTTGCCATTGTGCTCGAAAAAATTCCGGCGGCGCTGGGAAAAAGAGTCGCCGACGAGCTCAAAATACCGATGATAGGCATTGGCGCCGGCGGCGGAGTGGACGGACAAGTGCTCGTGGCGCACGATATGCTGGGGTTGCAGCAGGAGTTTTCGCCGCGCTTCCTGCGCCGCTACCACAACCTGTACGCCGAAATGAAAAACGCTTTTGCCAGCTACGTGAGCGACGTGCGCTCAGGAAACTTCCCCAGCGAAAAAGAGCAGTACTAACACGGCTGCAGCAACTCTCTAAAGAGCGCGAAGTAAACAAGCTGTAACAACGGCTGCTGAATTTTTTTGAGCTTTATGGCATCTCTCAACATTCTATACGAAGACAACCACATTATAGCCGTCAACAAGGTCGGCGGCGAGCTGGTGCAGGCCGACAAGGAGTGTAGCCGCTCGCTGGAGGAAGACGTAAAATTATTCATCAAGGTAAGGGACAAAAAGCCGTCCCTCGCTTTTGTCGGCGTAGTGCATCGCTTGGACAGGCCTGTGAGCGGCGTGGTTATTTTTGCCAAAACCAGCAAAGCCCTTTCCCGCCTCAACGCCATGTTCAGGCTGGGGCAGGTACACAAAACCTACCACGCCATTGTAAAAAAGCGCCCGCCGCAGGACGAAGATTTACTGACGCACTACCTCATCCGCAACGAGAAGCAAAACAAATCGTACGCGCACAGCAGCGCTAAGCCTAACGCCAAGGAGTCGCGCCTTCGCTACCGGCTTGTTGCCGCAAGCAAGAGCTTTTTTCTGGTGGAGGTAGAGCTCCTCACCGGACGACACCACCAGATACGCTGCCAGCTAAGCAAGACAGGGTGCCCCATCAAGGGAGATTTGAAGTACGGCTACGCTCGCTCCAACCCTAACGGCAGCATCTCGCTGCACGCCCGCAGCATCAGCTTTACTCATCCGGTGAGCAAGATGGAAATCAACATCGTAGCCCCCTACCCCAGCGGCGACGTTTGGGAAAACTTCACCCCCAACCGCTGACAGTTAGGGTATGATTCATACGATGAACTTTCGAGACAGCCTCCTTGCAAAGATAAATCAGCTAATTGATGACATCACCGCAACATATGGTAATTGATTGGCGCTACCTTTCCTACTTTATCTCGCGAATTAACATTCCTGCCTCGAAATTGCCACCGCTTATCTTTTTAAACTCGGTCACCGTGAGCTCCGAGCCAACGCTGCGCTCGGCGACGGAGAGGTAGCGGTTGTCCCAAATTTTGCCTTTTACCGGCGCTATCACCCCTACCCTCTTGTACTGTGTTCTCCCCTTAGCATCCTGAACGTACTCCAGCACCTCAAGCTTGGAGTCTTCGGCTACGCCCTCCTTTCGCCCGATGCTCGCCGTGAGGGGAGCGGCGCTAAGAAGTGGCGTTTTTACCTTAAACTCATCGTGTTTGCGCTGGAGCTGCACTATGGCTTCGTCTATTGCCCGCGTGCAGACCTTTTTTATCATATCCTCCCGCGTGCTCACGCCACGCAGCGAGGTCTTGCCGCTATGCACCGTTTGGGCGCCCATGAAGGTCATCGTAAAGAGGTTTTTCTCCCTGTCGAAAGCCGTTTTTTTGGCGGGATCAATCGCTTGGCTGTCCATGTAGTAATCGGAGTAGAAGGCGTTGGCAATGTCATCCGTCCAATCCAAGCGGTAGAGGTAGGAGGTGATGTTAACGCTGAAGCCGACTATTTCGTCAGAGATACCCTCGCCAATTTTGGACACGCCGGATACCAGCTGCGCTGCGTTCGATTCGAAGCCTCCGGCCACCGTGCCCACCAGCGCAAACACGAACGACGCCATGGCAGCGGCCTCCTCCTTATCCACGTAGCGGATGTCGTTGACCAGCACAAAAGTGTTGCCTATCAGCTCCTGCCCAGCGTCGGCAAGCAGGGCGTGCCCGCGAAACAGCTGGTTTGCCAGCGCAATGTCGAACATGGTGGCGTCGTAGTACCCCCGCTGGGCTACCAAGTCCATGCTGAAGGCGCCGCTCTTGCTGTCTCTGTCAAACCACTCTGCCACCAGCCGCCGTCCGATGGCGTTGGAGCTGATAAACTTATGCACATTATCCTGCTGCATCAGCTCTTTGGGGCGGTCTTTGCGGCCGGGGGTAGCGTTGATAACCTTTATTTTCAGGTCGTGGTTGTCAAACTTTTCGGGGATGGGGATGCTGTAAAACACCTCCGTGATTTCGCGGCAAAACTCCTTTTCGGGGTGCTTTAGCAGCACGGAGTAAAGGGAGCTGCGACGGTATCGGTGGGCGCTTTCGTTGTCGTGCGCCTGTACGCTGCCGACCCAGAGGCACAGCAGGAGTAAAAATGCTTGTGGTTTCATGGCTGCGCTATGGCTTTTAAAATTCATAAAATGCGCGCCCCACCTGCTTTTTTCCCACGCTACTCTTGGAGATGGCGGCTATCTTCCACGCCTTTCGCCACTCGGCGTAGCTGAATATGAGGATTTTTCCTTGCTTGTTTTCGGTGGAGGAGTACACGCCGTTGAAGAAAGGGATGCCGCCTGCGTCAAGCATTGCCTTGTTGACCACCTTGGGGTGCGGCTTGCCGTCGTCCACCACAAGGATACCCTTGTTGCCCTCATCATCGTCGTCGTCGTCATCGCTGCCCCAGTCCAGCTCTTCGTCGCCGCCAAACCACCAGCTGATAAAGTCTTCGAGCTCCTGTATGGCAGGGATGTACCAGCCCTCGCCCAGCGACTTGCACCACGCAAACACGGGAAAATCGCTTACGTCAAGCCCGTTTTCCTCCACAAAGCGAAAAATGGCCTCGGTGTTCTCCCTGCCGCTCTCGCGGCTGACGGTTTTCACCCTGCCGGCAAGCCTGCCGCTTTTGCACCAAGCCTCCTCCACGCCGCGAAACGCCTTTACGGACATGGCTTTTCCGTGCTCGCCATCCGTTTGGTAAACGATGCCTTTCACCCCGTTGACGGTGATAACGTCGCCCCTTTTCACGTCAAAAAATTGGGCTTGCGCCGCACACAGCGTGCAACACAAGCCCATTGTGAGTAATGAGTATTTCATACTTTCATCCTGCTTTAAAATTTATGCACCGCCCGCGAAGCGTGATTCATCGAAAAAGTTTTGGACTGCGGCGCCGGTTGCAATATGGTTCCCTTATAAGTTTGATGGCCACTTGCGTTGGTAGATAAGGAAGATTTAAACGCTTTTCCAAAAGAATCTGTATTGGGCCACAAATGGTAAACCTTGCCACCCTCAGCCTCTGTTGACGAAAACATGAAGCAAAACATCTTGGTTGCCGCCATCCCTTTATCATCAAACAGCGATGCTCCGCCATACTCAGTAACCTTTGCCTTGTTGAAGCTCAGCACTGCATTCAGGTTGTAGTTGGTAGTACCTCCGTTTATGGCGAGAGCAATGTCGAGCAGCTCGTCATTAGCCGGTATGTACCAGCCTTCGCCCAAGCTTTGCGCCCATGCAAAGAGCGGAAAATCTTCCCACTTACCCTTACCGTCGGCAACAAACTTGGCGATAACCTCCATGTTTTTTGCGCCGTCGTCCTCGTGGAAAGCTTCGGTGGCAACTTGGAGCTTTTTGTTTGCGCACCATTTTTCGCCGCTGGCGCTCAAGGACATGATAAGCCCGTGCTTGCCGTCGTCGGTTGCTTGTACAACCAACCCTGTCAGGCCATCTTTGCTGTAGGGGTCTCCCACCTTGTACGCTGATTGCGAGGCTGTTGAAGGAAGTGAAGGCAGCGCAAGCTGCTTACTTCCGCCGCAGCCTGTAACCATTACGCCTGCGGCAATTACCGCAACTGCGGTAAGCTTTAAGTAAATTTTTTTCATGATACTACTATTAATTTTGATTGTTTTTGCCGATATTGAATTGAGAGGCACCGGCGTTACCTCATACGCTGCGCGTCGTCGCCTCAGCTTGAAAATCACGTTCGACGCGTCGCCCACCGTGAGCGACGAGCGTCCGGCTATTTTTTTCAGGGAGGGCTTCTTTGGTTTAGCTGGTACTTCATGGTGCAAATAATTTGTTTAGGGTGAATGAGCAGGTGAGGGGTAAACAGGCGTCGGGCAGCGCTTACAGGCTCTCCAAACGTCAGGAATTTTTGGAAAAACTCCTGATATTTTTGGAAAAGGCTCTGCCTTTTTTTGCCGCCGCAGGGCAGGCAGGTACACGCGGAGACATTCGGGGCGGATGCGAGAAAAGCGCGCCGCTGTGCGCCGAGCGCCACGGTTAACGGGCACAACAGCCCCCGACAAATGCCCGAAGCAAACGCCGAAATACCGATATAAACAATTGATTTATAACAATTTAACAATGGGGGGGGGTAAATAACAGTTCTCTCTCCGAAAAACTTTCGGAAGCCAACAGGAGCATGGTCGAGCGGCAACGGTACATACTTTATAAAAGTAAAAGATTATACTTAGAAAACCGCAGCAAAGGTATGAATTATTTTTTTTCTCGCAAAAAATATTCACTATTGTTCGATAAAAAAAAGCCGCCGCCTCGAAAGCGCCGGCTCCAGCTTGGATTGCGCCCTTTCAGGGCTTGACGGTCAAGTTCTTGCTCCGTAGGCTGTGCAAAAAGGTGCGAATTTCATATACGAGAATCAGCCGTAACACCGACATCGTATTTTCGTCGGATTGAAAACCTCATTTTCACCTAATTTTAATAACAAAACAACCTCAGTAGCAATAGATTACATACACAGCATGTAACCTCATTACCTCATTGCGGGATCGACTTTGCGGATATATTCATATTTTTTTCGTCTTTTAATGAGGTAATGAAGTTGAGGAATTTTTGATATTCATCTACTGCGCTACTGAGGGTAAAATAGACAACAATTCATGCTGGGGCAACCCG
>JAIRXY010000118.1 GCA_031268055.1 Prevotellaceae bacterium
TACCCATAATCATCACCGGCGACTTCAACGCGCCCCCCGAATCGGAAGTCATTCAGCAAGTCCTTGCCGACGGGACGCTCTCTGACGTCCGTTCGCTTGCCCCCACTCCGCTGGAGGCAAACGGAACCTACCACGAATTTGGCAAAATTCCGCCCGAAAAGCAGCCAATTATTGACTACATATTCGTAACCAACCACTTTGCCGGAGCTGCCTGCACGCCTATGCCGGAAAAATGGGAAAACATCTTTCTCTCCGACCATACGCCGGTGTACGGAGAAGTAACAATAGCCAACTAAGTAGCGTAAAGTAAATAATCTACAGCGGCAGCGAAAGTTTGCCGGTTAGCTGTTTTTCATCACTCAACTCAACCCAACAATGATTACGTTTAAAAACATTGACAAATTTTCGGTACGTTACTTCTTACTTTACGTTTATGTGCGATTTGTTTTTCGCTATATCTACTTGAAGCAGTACCATGTAGTTGGGCTTGAGAATATTCCCAAATTCAACGAGCCGCTTCTGATTGTGTGCAACCACCAGAGCGGCCTGAATGATGCGCTGGCCATCCTGTTCATGTTTCGCGACTACCGCCAGCCGGTTTTTGTTGCTCGCGGGGATATATTTCGCAGGACATTTATAGCCAAGCTGCTGCGTTTTGTCAAAATCATGCCTGCCTTTCGCGTAATGGACGGCGATGACCCCCTGCGCAACTACAACCTCTTTGATGAATTTGCCGACGTTCTCAGCAACGGCCACTCGCTTATGATGTTTCCCGAAGCGGGGCACGAAGCTGGCTACATGCTGGGGCGGTTTCGCAAAGGGTTTGCGCGGATAGCCTTTCACGCCGAAAAAAAGAGCAGCTACTCGCTGGGGCTAAAAGTCTTGCCGGTGGCCAACCACTACTCCGGCTACTTTAACTTTCGCGAGCGGCTGGCTATGGTGGTAGGCAAGCCCGTAGACCTGTCGGATTTTCTGCCGCTGTACAAGGAAAACCCCGAAAAAGCTGTCCTTACCCTCACAAAAAGCATGCACGAAAAGGTGAACACCCTGATGCTGGACATAAAAGACCGCGAGCGCTACCACATATACAACTTTATCCGCGCCATTTACGAGCGTCGCTACGTGCAGCGCATGGGCTGGAAAGAATCTTATTTCCCCAACATGCTCAAGGCAAGCAAAATAATTGTTTCTCGCCTCGAAAATTTGCACCTGTCGAGCCGGAAGCAGCAGGTGCGGCTTTTTGAAAAAGCGCAGCAGCTGAAAGAAGGCTTGGAGAAGCTGCGGCTACGCTCGTGGCTTTTTGAGCGAAAGCAGGATTGGCGAAGGCTGGTTTTGTATACCGTGAGCATGGCCTGCCTGTTCCCGCTGTTTGCTTACGGCTACCTGCTCAACATTATTCCTTTCAACGCGCCGCGTATGGTAACCAGCAAAATAAAGGATGCTATGCTGCGCCCAACGGTTGCTTTTGGGGCTTCTGTGCTCATCACCTTCCCGATATTCTACCTTTTGCTTGCGGCTATCTGCGGCTTTTTCTCCGGCAGCCTTGCGGCGGCGCTGCTGTTCTTAATTTCTCTGCCCGTTGGGTTGATATTTTTTGACGCCTACCGCAAGCGCTTTGTGAAGCTGCGGGGGCGCTGGCGATTCTTTTTTCTTCGCCGGCGGAGGAATAAGCTATTTGAGCAAACGCAAGATTTATTTGCTCAAGTAATGTCGGAGATGGATGTGATAATGAGTTAGCTAACGCTTCAAGTCAGCCATTGCTTATCATGACCATTCGCCGCACACACAAAGTGAAATTTGAAAATTATGAAAGACGAACATCAGCAGCTTTCCCGCTCCGATATTAACCTCATGGCGCCCGCCGGCTCGTACGAATCGCTGGCGGCGGCTATTCAGGCTGGCGCTAACTCCGTTTACTTTGGCGTCGAAAGGCTCAACATGCGAGCGCGCTCCTCGGCCAACTTTACCCTTGCCGATATGGGGCAAATTGCAAAAATTTGCCAAGAAAACGGCATGGAGCGCTACCTTACGCTCAACACCGTGCTTTTTGACAGCGAAATTGCCGATATGCACCGCATTGTAGAGGCTGCCAAGGCAGCGGGCGTTACCGCCATTATTGCCTCCGACCAGTCGGTGATTAATTTTGCCAACGAAGCTGGGGTTGAGGTGCATATCTCTACGCAGCTTAACGTAAGCAACCTCGAAACATTAAAGTTTTACGCTAAGTTTGCACCCGTAATCGTTTTGGCAAGAGAGCTTAATCTCAATCAGGTGAAATATATTCACGAGCAAATTGCAGCGCAGAATATCCGCGGGCCGCGCGGCAATCCGGTGAAAATCGAAATGTTTTGCCACGGCGCGCTTTGCGTTGCCACCTCCGGCAAGTGCTACATGAGCCTGCACGAGAGCGGATTTTCGGCCAACCGCGGCTCGTGCCTGCAAATTTGCCGCCGGTCGTACCTCGTAACCGAAAAAGAAACGGGCAGCGAGCTGGAGATAGACCATGATTACATCATGTCGCCCAAGGATTTATGTACCATTGGCTTTCTTGATAAAATGTTACAGTCTGGCGTTCGCGTTTTCAAGGTCGAAGGGCGCGCGCGCTCGGCGGACTACGTAAAAAAGGTCTGCCAATGCTACAACGAAGCATTTGAAGCAATTATTGAAGATAGCTACTCCAAAGACAAAATAGACAAATGGATAAGTGAATTGTCAACAGTATTCAACCGTGGTTTTTGGGATGGCTACTACTTGGGGCAGCGCTTGGGCGAGTGGAGCAAATCTTACGGCTCTAAGGCCACGCGGCGCAAAATTTATTCGGCAAAGGCTACCAACTACTTCTCGAACTTGGGCGTAGCTGAATTTATGGTTGAATCGGGCAGCATAAAAACAGGTGCTGACGTGATGAGTATAGGGCCAACACCCGGCGTTATGGAGCTGCGCGTATCGCAGCTGCGCGTGGATAGCGGCGCAGCGGTGCAGCAGGTCTTCAAAGGTCCGGTTTTTTCCATGCCGGTTTCCGGCAAGGTACGCCGTGCCGACAGATTATACCTGCTGGAGCAAATTAAGAAGTAAGAATTGCGATAACATGATATTACACAATATATTTTGACGTCATTGTTCAACAAAAATATTTCATGGCTTCGCTACTCCGCTGACGGTTTTGATGTTATTCTATCCCGACGTGTTGTACCCTAACAGGGTTTTAAACCCTGTTAGGGTTGTGGTTAGCGAAGCCGCGCGCCATTCAATAGTTGGAGGCAATGGCCCCTCCTGCCAATCCCAAAATTCTGTAAATCCTGATTCAGACAAAGAAATCCTGAATCAAAATTCAAAATTTCTTCAAATATTACTTGCAATAAAATCTCCTACTTCGCTCGTTGAAGCAGGTTTATCTTTGTTGATTTCGCCTGTAGCTACTCCATTTCTTAGCGCAAGCTCCACCGCCGCCTGCACCTCTTGCGCCGCCTCCAAGTAGCCAAAATGCTCCAGCATCATAGCCGCCGACAAGATAGCCGCCATTGGGTTAGCAATTCCCTTGCCTGCCCCCTCGGGAAAAGAGCCGTGGATAGGCTCAAACAGCGCCACCTTGCTGCCAACCGAAGACGACGGCAGCATACCGATGGAGCCGGTAATAGCCGAGGCCTCGTCGGTGAGAATATCGCCAAACATATTTTCGGTGAGTATTACATCAAAAAATGCCGGCTGCTGAACAATTTTCATAGCGGCGTTATCCACAAACATGTAGTCTACATATATATTGGGAAAGTTACTTGAAATTTTACTTATGGTATCTCTCCACAACCGCGAAGTTTCCAGCACGTTAGCCTTATCTACCAAGGTTAAGTGTTTTCGTCGGCTTTGGGCTGCTGCAAGCGCTAATTGGGCTATGCGCTCTACCTCCTCAACGCTGTAGGTGCAGAGGTCAAAAGCTTCGCTGCCGCCATTCCTGCGCCCCTTTTCGCCAAAGTATATCCCACCTGTCAGCTCGCGGAACACAACAAAATCTACGCCAGCTACAAGCGATTCTTTAAGCGGAGATACGCTATACAATGTTTTATATGATTTTATCGGCCTTATATTTGCATACAGCCCCAACGCCTTGCGAATACCGAGCAAGCCTTGTTCAGGCCGCACCTTTGCCGTAGGGTCGCTATCAAAGCGGGGATGTCCTACCGCGCCGAGAATCACCGCATCGGAATTTTGGCAGCGCTCAACCGTAGCAGCGGGCAAAGGGTTGCCCGTTGCTTCAATGGCGCAGGCGCCTATCAGCTCATGCTCAAACGCAAAGCCTATAGCATGTTTTTTATCAATGGCTTGCAGTACCTTTACTGCTTCGCTGGTTACCTCCGGGCCAACCCCATCACCGGCAAGAACGGCTATTTTTTTCATGTGCGTATGCTAACTATGTTTTAGTAATAAATAATTGTGTATAAATTATATAGATATATAAATTCAGTATTCTACATTAAGTGATGCTGAGTAAATAGCATGTAATGAGGTTGATAGTGATGAATTATAAATAAAAAATCACTATTGACCGACAAACATAAAAACATGTCAATTCTAATTTTCAGGGTAAACGCATGAAAAAACGTCAGCATACATTTCCTTTGTGGCGACAGCAAAACGCTGTAAGCGTTTCCTGTGAATAAGGGGCTGTCTCAAAAGCCTCTCATCCCATGCTTGACGCGGTATTCTCTAAAAATTGAATGCTGTTTATCAGGTGATTGCGTGTCGAGCCTACAATGACAAATGCCCTCAAAGGGGCTTTTGAGACAGCCCCTAACGCAAACGCTACCCCACAAACCAAAACCCCGTAGGGGTTTTCCTATTATTTTGGGCAACGCCTGAAACGCTGTAGAAGCATCGCATACACTGCTTTCATGGGGAAACGCTTACAGCGTTTTGCGCCCTATCTTCGCCCCTCCCCCCAGATAAATCTGGGGGGTTATTCACAGGAAACCCCTACGGGGTTTTTCATGCGTTTACCATGACTTATTTTAATTTTAGCCGGTCAGTACTGAAAAATATAGATTAAAAAGCGGGCAGATTCAATTTTTTATCCTTCCCCCTCATCCTACGGAAACCCCACTACATGCTACCTATTTCTAAGCTCATATGCTTCAATTTTTTCTTTAACTGATAGCAGATAATCAATATCATCATACCCATTTATGAAGCAATGCGTCTTATAGGAATTTATGTCGAAATGCTCGCTCTGTCCGATGCTGTTGATGGTGATTTTTTGCTCCGGCAAGTCAACGGTAATCGTTGTTTTCGGATTTTTCTCTACTTCGGCAAACAGAGTGGC
>JAIRXY010000294.1 GCA_031268055.1 Prevotellaceae bacterium
TTGGTGTGAAAATGTCATGCGCGAAAGCGATATTTTTCCAACGGCCTGCCTGTAAACTTCGTCCGAAAACCCATACGGGCCGCCAACGGCAAAGGTTAGCTGCTTGGTGCTGCCCTGCATTTTTTTGCTCAAAAAAGCCGAAAATTCTTCCGACGAAAATTCTTTTCCCCGCTCGTCAAGCAGCAGCAATTCTCCTTCTCCCGCCATCGACAGAATGAGCTCTCCCTCACGCTTTTTTTGCTCATGCTCGCTCATGCTCCCCACATTTTTGGGCTCAGGAACAACCTTCACCTCCACAGGCGCGTAGCGCGCTACACGCGCCACGTATGCTGCTACTGCTGCAGGCAGGTAGCCTTTCTCGGTTTTTCCTATAAACAGTAACGCTATCTTCATTATTTATAACCATTTTGCCCCTAAGTAGGTACAATTATCAAAAAAATAAACTACCTTTGCAAGTACACATATTTTTATTCCGTGAAAACTACAATAAATGCAAATATAAGGGTTATTTTCGTAGCGGCAGCGTTAGCGCTTTTGCTTTCGGATGCCGCTGTTGCTGTTAACCCTAACAATGTGGTGGAGATTTTCAAGGAGGTTTCCGGCAGCCTGAAGTCGGGCGACACCAGCAAGCTGACCACGCATTTCGTTTCTTCTGTAGACCTCCGGATTCTTGCCACCGAAAAAACGTGCACTGCTCAGCAGGCAGCAGCAGCTGTCAAAGAGTTTTTTTCGCAGCACAAGCCGGTAAACTTCACCATGCTGCACGTTGGTAGCAAGGCCAACAAGCACTATGGCATTGGGATGCTCTCTACCAACGGTGGACGATTTCGCGTCACCATTTTTCTTTTGATAACCGAGCCTCACCGCTACAACATACAACAACTCTGCATAGACTATGAAGATTGACCCCGCTTTCTTTACCGATAACATTATAGACCTCGCCATACGCGAAGACGTTGGCGATGGCGATCACACCTCCCTTGCGTGTATTCCGCCCGACGCTACGGGCAAAATGCAGCTGCTGGCGAAGCAGGCAGGCATAGTTGCCGGCGTGGAGGTGGCCAGGCGCATTTTCCAAAAGCTGGACAGCAGCACCACTATGGAGCAGTTCATTGCCGACGGAGCGCACATCAAGCCCGGCGATGTTGTTTTTTACGTTACGGGCAAAATTATTTCGCTGCTACAGGCCGAGCGGCTGGCGCTTAACTTTATGCAGCGGCTAAGCGGCATAGCCACGCAAACCGCCGTCTACGCCGCCGCGCTCGAAGGGCTTAAAGCAAAAGTGATTGATACCCGCAAAACAACGCCCGGAATGCGCGTGCTCGAAAAAATGGCGGTAGCGCTGGGTGGCGGAAGCAACCACCGCATGGGGCTGCACGACATGATTCTAATCAAGGATAACCACGTGGACTTTTCGGGCGGCATTGAGCAGGCAGTAAGAAACGCGCAAGCCTACCTGAAAAAAACAGGCCTTGCGCTGCAAATAGAGGTAGAAGTCCGCTCGCTGGCCGACGTCGAAAAGGCGCTGGCAGTGGGAGGTGTTGATAGAATTATGCTCGACAACTTCTCGCTGCAAGACACCAAAGTCGCGGTAGAGATGATAGGCGGACGGTACGAGGTGGAATCGTCGGGGGGAATTACGCTCGCTACGCTACGTCCGTACGCCGAGTGCGGCGTGGACTACATCTCGGTAGGAGCGCTCACCCACCAAATCAAAAGCTTGGATTTGAGCTTGAAAGCAGTGAGCGCCCCAAATTTTGAATGAAAATCCTCCCTCTACCAACGACTTTAAGAGTCGGCTATTTATCTTGCATCCCTTTTAATCCTGCTACGGGTTAGAAGTTTGTTCTAAACGGCGACGCGGGCAACTCTGCGGCGTTGTAAAGGTTAGCGTCGCTGGGGCTGTCGGCCCAAGCGTAGCGCACCGCTACCGGAAAGTCAACGCTCGGCGAAGATACCAGCACCTCGCTACCCTCTATGGTTGCCTCGGCTGCATGGAACTTCCCGTCGGAGCCCGCTATGGTGAAGCCCCTCAGCTTGTTGCCGCTTTTTGCCTTCAGGCCGCCGTCGGTGTGCGTAAATGAAATCCTGATTTTGTTGCTTTCAATCCTGTAGTCGCTATACAGAGGCCCCGAGCAGGCAACCTGCTGCCCGTAAGTGTTGGCTCTTGCCAGCAGCGCCAGCCGTGCTCCCACATCCTGCTTGTTCTTGGGGTGAATATCCCTCGTCTCCCCAATGTCGATGGTTACGGCCATGCCCGTGTTGTTCAGGTGCAGCGTGTTGAGCTGCGCCTCGCGCAGAGCTGCCCACGTGGATACCGTTGGCTCCGCAGGCGTTCCCAAGAAGTTAGCCAGCTGAACAAAGTAAAATGAAAGCTCGCTGCCCCACTGCTTGCGCCAATCCCTGATAAGCAGCGGTAGCAACTCGCGGTACTGCTGCGCGCGGTCGGCGTTAGATTCGCCCTGATACCAGATAGCGCCTTTGATGGTAAACGGCACAATGGGGTTAATCATGGCGTTGAACAGCACGCTTGGGCGGTTGGGGTTATCGGGCGACTGCGGCCTTGGGGGAAGGCTTTGCAAGTCCACAGCAACTTTGTACTTCCACTCCTGCGCCAGCGAGATAGACGACGCCTCCTCCTTGGAGCCTGCCAGCTTGAGCTGTATTTGCGCCGCTTCGCCGTACAGCCCGCCGCCACCGCCGGTGTCCATAATTCGCACCGTGATGACATTTTTTCCTGCCTTCACCAGCTTGCCGCCAACCTTATACTTTCGCTGCACGTTGTGTCCATTGGTAGCGCCTATCTGCTCTCCGTTGAAGTAGGTAATATCGTTGTCGTCTATTTCGGCAAGGTTTAGCTCCAGCGCTTTCCCCTTCCATCCGGCAGGCAGGTCGAGCGAATAGCGAAGCCAAACAACGCCGTCGAAGTTTTCCAAGCCTTGCTCTTCCCACAGGCCGGGTACGGCTATTGTTTTCCAGCTGCTGTCGTCAAAGTCGGGGGCAGCCCACAGCGGAGCGTTGCTGCGCAGCCCGTTGTCGGCAAGAGCAAGCTGCCTGAGCCAGCCCTCGTTCTCTTTTTGGTATTCCTCCACCAGCCCTTCGTTGGTTTTACCCTTCAGCGCCCCAAGCATTTCAGCAAAGTAGGGCATGCTTTCAAGGCTTTCGGCGCTCGTCCAAGCCTCTGCAATGGTTCCGCCCCACGAGGTGTTTATCAGGCCAATGGGGACGTTGTCCAAGCTTTTGTGCAGGTCTCTGCCGAAAAAGTAGGCCGTAGCCGAAAACTCTGCAACGGTAGCCGGCGAGCAGATTTGCCACCCGCCGCCCTGCACCTTCATGTCGGATTGGGGGGCTACGTTGGCTTGCTTCTCCACCTGCAGCAGCCGGATGTTCGGGTATTGGGCTTGCGCAATTTCCTGCTCGTAGCTGTTGACCCTGCCCCAGCCTGCCAGCGGCATTTCCATGTTAGACTGTCCGGAGCACAGCCATACTTCGCCAACCATTACGTTGCTCAGCTTGAGGTTGCTGCCGTCGGAGATAGTAATTGTGTGGGGGCCGCCGGCCGCCGGCGTAGGCAGGGTGACTTTCCAGCTGCCCGAAGCGTCGGCAACGGTGGCGCTGGACTGAGCTGACCACGAGGGCTGAACGCTTACGCGCGCGTTGGGTTTAGATTTTCCCCACAGCGGGACGTTGGCTTGCTGCTGCAAGACCATGTTGCTGGAGAACAGGGCGGGCAGCTCCACCTTTGCAAAAGCCGAAGCTGAAAGGATGGTAAAGAAAAAAAGGAAAACATGTTTCATAGCGATGTGTGATTTTGTTAGGTTGATTTTATTGGATTGATTTTGCAAAGTTAGCATAAAACATTTAATTACATACAACCGCACAAAAATTGGCGGGCTATCCGCCCCACCAATCAGTCAAACCATTTAGTTTTCTTATATTTGCAGAATTAAACAAAAAAAACGCAATACAATCCCAACCTTTTTTTTGAAATTATTGTTTTTAGCGTAAAGTCAGGGTACTTTTGTGGTGGCAATTTGTTTGAGCAATCAAGCAAAAATCCCGCTTACAAAGTTCTATCGGGAGTGTATGCTTTCCTGCCAAAATTGCTGTGTAATACGAAGCACGGCTTGCAAAGCCGCGCTAAGGGGGAAAGTTGACAGCTCTTATTTGCCAAATATCCTGATTTCAAAGATGCTCCAACCATTTGTCGCATTCTTTACGTCAAGCCCGTCGGCGGTAGTCGGAATGTCGGCTGCTAATATGGCGAGTCGGACGAAACGCGCTTTTACTGATGAGCCCTCTGCAGGTATATCTTTTACAGGAGATTGCGGGGCACCTGCAGCACTTCTGTCTGCAAACAGCAACCAGCTACCATCGGCAGCAGCATCGTCAAGTCCCTGTGTGCCTGCGGATGGCAAGTATTCTATCTTGTACTTATAAGTGCGGTTGGTAAACTCAAAGATAGTTTCTACCTCTTTTACATAGTATTCGTTTTCCAAATCAATGACAATCCACGGTTGCACTGCCCCAACTTCCGGCTCCCAATGAGTGCCGTAGTTCTCATCTACAGCATAATTTCCGGAAAAGCTGAAATTAATGCCTACAGTACGATAACGTGGCTGAAAAGGTTTGGAATCATATTGGCGGACGCTTGAAACTTTGGCGGGTTTGCCCAATGCCAGGTTCTTACCTTTATACCGTTTCGCTCCGGCAACGACTTCAACGCCCTT
>JAIRXY010000296.1 GCA_031268055.1 Prevotellaceae bacterium
TAACGGCTTCTTCGGGCGTTAACTTGACCTCCTTGCTGCGGACAAGGCATTTAATGTAAGGCGTTTCCTTGCCTTTACCATCGGTTTTTGCGATGATGCGCTGCTCAAATTTGTGAATCTGCACCAAATTAAACTGCGCGTGCTTGTAGTCGGAATCTTTCAAGATTTCTGCTAATGTCATACCGTTTTTTTTGCTTGTAGTGTTTTTTTGCTTGTAGTGAATGTGCAAAGATATTATATTATGCAATACATATGGCACATTTTTCGCATTTTTCGGGCGCAAAAAGCAAGGAAATTTTTCACCACCTCTGCTCTTTACTTGTTAACCTACTTACTATTATCTACTTTCGATTTACTTTGAAATATTTTGGGGAGGATTTCACCATTTTTTGTATCTTTGCCTCCCCGTGCGATATAAGAGGATTTACGAATACAAAAGTTTCAGCTTACTTCGAGCGCGCAGCTACTAATTCATTTTTCGTAATTCCTACATTACTAATTCGTTATAAAGATGGCATCGGAAAAGAAATACGCAGAAACTCCCATGATGAAGCAGTTCTACACGTTCAAGGCTAAATACCCTGACGCAATGCTGCTTTTTCGTGTGGGTGACTTTTACGAAACGTTTGGCGAAGACGCTATCAAGTCGAGCGAGATTCTTGGCATTACGCTCACGCGCCGCGCCAACGGTACCGCTTCCTTTGTGGAGCTGGCAGGCTTTCCGTACCACGCCATCGAAACGTACCTGCCTAAGCTTGTCCGCGCGGGGCAGCGCGTGGCGGTGTGCGACCAGCTCGAAGACCCTAAGCAGGCCAAGGGCGTTGTGAAGCGCGGCATCACGGAGCTGGTTACGCCCGGCGTTACCGTCAACGACCACGTGCTGGAGAATAAGGAAAACAACTTTTTGGCCTGCGTGAGCCTAACGCCAGCCGGCGCAGGCGTGGCCTTTCTGGATGTCTCTACCGGCGAATTTTACGCCGCCGAGGGCAGCCTCGGCTACGTGGACAAGCTGCTTACGAACTTTTCTCCCAAGGAGGTGCTCTTTGAAAAGGGCAAGGAGGAGGCCTTTGTGGAGGCCTTTGGCGCAAAGTACTACACCTATAAGCTGGACGAGTGGGCTTTTGCGCAGGAGGCTGCGCGCGACAAGCTGCTTACCCACTTCCACGTGCCGTCGCTCAAGGGCTTTGGCATCGACGAGCTGAAGAGCGGCGTCACCGCTGCGGGCGCTATTTTGTTTTACCTTGAGCTCACGCAGCACACGCAGGTGAGGCACATCGCGCAGATTGCCCGCCTAGATGAAGACCGCTACGTGTGGCTTGACAAGTTCACCGTGCGCAACCTTGAGCTGTTTTCGTCGGTGAACGAGGGTGCGCGCACGCTGCTGAGCAGCATCGACCGCACCATCTCGCCCATGGGCGGACGCCTGCTGCGCCGGTGGATATCGCTCCCGCTGAAAGAAATTCAGCAAATCAACGGGCGGCTGGACATGGTGGAGTACTTCATCAGCCACAAGGCGCTGGGCGACGAAATAGCCGAGCTGGTGCACGAGGTGGGCGACTTGGAGCGCATCATCTCCAAAGCCGCCGTGGGGCGCATCAGCCCGCGCGAGCTGGTGCAGCTGGCGCGGGCGCTGCTGGCCATTGAGCAGATAAAGGCGCTGTGCGCGGGCACGGGCGAAAAGAATTTTACCCGCATAGCCGAGCAGCTCAACCCCTGCCGCAGCATCCGCGAGGCTATCGAAAAGCAAATCCTGCCCGAGCCGGCGGCGCAGCTGGGGCGAGGCGCTATCGTGGCCGACGGCGTGAGCAGCGAGCTGGACGAGCTCCGCAAAATCATGCGCGGCGGAAAGGATTACCTCCTTGAGATTCAGCAGCGCGAATCGGAGCGCACGGGGATACCCTCCCTCAAGATTAGCTTCAACAACGTGTTTGGCTACTACATCGAGGTGCGCAACACCCACAAAAGCAAGGTGCCGCCGGAGTGGATACGCAAGCAGACCATCAGCGCGGCGGAGCGCTACATTACGGAGGAAATTAAGGTTTACGAGGAAAAGATTCTTGGGGCAGAGGATAAAATTCTTACGCTGGAGCAGCAGGTTTTCGGCGCGCTGGTGGTAAGCCTGCTGGAGTACGTTGCCCCCGTTCAGTACAACGCTACGCTGGTGGCGCTGCTGGACTGCCTGCTATGCTTTGCCGGCATTGCTGCCGACCGTGGCTACTGCCGCCCCACGCTCACCAGCCAAAATACGCTGCACATAAAGCAAGGCCGGCATCCGGTGATAGAGCTGCTGCTGCCCCCCGGCGAAACCTATGTGGCCAACGACATCGCGCTCGACGACAGCGAGCAGCAAATCATCATCCTCACGGGGCCAAACATGGCCGGCAAATCGGCGCTGCTGCGGCAAACGGCGCTCATTGTGCTCATGGCGCAGGTGGGCTGCTACGTCCCCGCTGAGGAGGCAACGGTGGGCGTAGTGGATAAGATATTTACCCGCGTGGGCGCTTCGGACAACATTTCGCAGGGCGAATCGACGTTTATGGTAGAAATGCAGGAGGCCGCAAGCATCCTCAACAACCTGTCCGGCAAAAGCCTGATACTGCTCGACGAAATTGGCCGCGGCACAAGCACCTACGACGGTATTTCGATTGCCCGCGCTATGGTGGAGTACATCCACGACCACCCCACGGCAAGGGCAAAAACGCTTTTTGCAACGCACTACCACGAGCTCAACGAGCTGGAGGAATCGTTTGCGCGCATAAAAAACTACAGCATCGCCATCAAGGAGGCGGGCAACAAGGTTGTATTCCTGCGCAAGCTGGTGCGCGGCGGCAGCGCCCACAGCTTTGGCATTCACGTGGCGCAAATGGCCGGCATGCCAAGGAGCGTGGTGGAGCGCGCCAACAACCTGCTAAAGGCGCTGGAGCAAAAGGCCGCAGCAGCGCCCGCCAAAGGCGCGGCAACGGCAAGCGCAAAAAAAATCAAGGGCGAGGGCGTGCAGCTCTCCTTCTTTCAGCTTGACGACCCCGTGCTGTCGCAAATTCGCGACCAAATCAAAACCACCGACGTAAACACCATCACCCCCATTGAGGCGCTGAACAAGCTTAGCGAAATAAAGAAGCTGACAGGGCTGTAAAACCATTTTTCCGGAAGAAAAACCATGATAGACCAAGCCACCATAGACCGCATTATGGACGCTGCCCGCATCGAAGAGGTGGTTGGAGACTACATTACGCTCAAAAAGCGCGGCGTAAACTACACCGCCTGCTGCCCGTTTCACAACGAAAAAACCCCATCGTTTTCCGTGTCGCCCGTGAGGGGTATCTTCAAATGCTTTGGCTGCGGCAAGGCGGGAAACGCCGTCACCTTTGTGATGGCGCACGAAAACCTGACCTACTGGGAGGCGCTGAAGGTGGTGGGCAAAAAGTACGGCATAGAGGTCAAGGAGCGGGAGCTCTCGCCCGAAGAGCAGCAGCACAACAACGACCGCGAGAGCATGATGATTACCGCCGCCTATGCGCAGAGCTACTTCTCCCAAACGCTGCACAACCACGTTGACGGCAAAAACATAGGGATGAGCTACTTTGCCGAGCGCGGGTTTGCAAAGAGCGTCATCGAAAAGTTTCAGCTGGGCTACTGCCTCGACAGCCGCGCGGCATTTTCGTCCACCGCCCTGCGCGACGGCTACAAAAAGGAGTTTCTGGTGAAAACGGGGCTTTCCTTTGAGCGCGACAGCGGAGAGCTTGTCGACAGGTTTTATGGCCGCGTTATTTTCCCTATACACTCCGTCAGCGGAAGGGTCATCGGCTTTGGCGGACGAACGCTCAAGACCGACAAGTCGGTGGCCAAGTACGTGAACTCGCCCGAAAGCGAAATATACCACAAGAGCAGCACGCTCTACGGCATATGCTTTGCAAAAAAGTCCATGATGCAGCTTGACAAATGCTTTCTGGTGGAGGGCTACACCGACGTCATCTCAATGCATCAGGCGGGCATCGAAAACGTAGTGGCGTCGAGCGGCACTTCGCTCACCCACGACCAGATACGCCTCATCAAGCGCTTTACGCCAAACGTCACCGTGCTGTACGACGGCGACGCGGCGGGAATAAAGGCCTCGCTGCGCGGCATCGACATGCTGCTGGAGGAGGGGCTGAACGTAAAAACAATGCTGCTGCCCGACGGCGAAGACCCCGACTCCTTTGCCCGAAGCCACAGCGCTACCGAGCTTACGGACTTCATCGGCAGCCACGAGGAGGATTTCATCTCCTTCAAAACAAAAATCCTGCTCTCCGACTCAAAAAATGACCCCATAAAGCGGGCAGAGGTCATTACCGACATCGTGCGGAGCATCTCGGTTATCCCCGAGGCCATTCCGCGCAGCGTGTACATTAGGGAGTGCAGCAAGCTCATGGACATTGGCGAAGACGTGCTCACCGGAGAGGTGGCCAAGCTGCGCCGGAAAAAGCTGTACGGCGGCGATTCCGAAGCGCGCAAGCCTGCCCCTGCCCAGCCGACCCCCGACGGCGCTACGCCGGAAGAAGCCGTCCACACGCCGTCCATTCCGGCGTTTGTGGAGAACGTCTTTTGCCGCGAGCAGGAGCGAGAAATCATCTGCCTGCTGCTCCAGTTTGGCAGCAACGCCTTTTTTGACACCAGCGTAAGCGCCTACATCATCAACGAGATTGCGGGTGAGGACTTGAGCTTTCAGAATCTGGAGTACCAGCAAATTTTTGAGGAGTACAAAAAGCTGCTCGAAGCGTCGAACACGGTGGACGTACGGCACTTCATCAACCACCCCGACCAGCGGGTGTGCGAAATGACCATCGATCTGCTCTCCCAAAAGTACACGCTCAGCAAAATCTGGCGGCAGCAGGAGGCCGCCATCACCGACGAGGACCGCCTGCGGGTGGAGGTGCCCAAGGCCATCAACGTCTACAAGTCAAAAATCGTTACGC
This sequence comes from Prevotellaceae bacterium, assembly GCA_031268055.1. GTDB lineage: Bacteria > Bacteroidota > Bacteroidia > Bacteroidales > UBA932 > JAITMY01. The sequence goes on from JAIRXY010000296.1 coordinate 4,953, forward strand.
AGGCCATCATGCGCCTTCAGGCAGAGCTGGAGGGCAAGAGCAACCCCGAGCAGGACATGCTCCTGCTCAAGCTTGGCGAGCTGAGCAAGGTGCGGACAAAGCTCTCGGAAATGCTGGCAAGGCCGGTGTTTTAGCCGACAGCAGCTTGCCCAAACATTCAAATCAAAAAAAATCACAGCGCTGGGGGGGATGAGGAAAATTTTGAATTTTGAATTTTGAATGAAATCCACTTGCTACCACTTGTCTGAGCTGAGCTGAGCTGTGATTTGATTTGATTTGAATGATTTGAATGATTCACGATGAAATATAGCATTTATGCAACCCGGAGCAGGTTGAATCTTGGTAGCCCGACGAGCCATCTACCCTAACAGGGTTTAAAACCCTGTTAGGGTAGATGGCTCGCCCGCTTTGGCAAAACCGAAAACCTGCTCACTGTGAACTGCAAGCCAAACGGAAGCCATAAGAGGGGGTGCGGTAGGTCGGCGTGCGCTTGTTGCGGGCGGACATGGCGCAGGTCACCTCTTCGCGGTACCAGCTACCGCCACGAAGCACGCGGGTGGTACCTGAAGTAGGAGGTGTAGCAGGCATAGGGTCCGCATACCAATCCTCACACCACTCAAACAGGTTACCGGTCATGTCGTATGCATTTATGCCGTTAGCACCCTTTTGTCCCACAGGGTGAGGCGCGCCACCTGAGTTATCAGAATACCACG
>JAIRXY010000195.1 GCA_031268055.1 Prevotellaceae bacterium
GATGCAGCAGGATTAGCAGCGTTGCAAGCCTTAGGCGGTATCTTCACCGGACATGACTACACTATTACCAAAATAGAAATTAAAAACGACTAACTCCATAGCGCTACAATACCTAAACAAACAAAGGGGGGAGGCCTATACCCTCTCCCTTTGTTTAGGAATACGAACTAAGTAGCATTTAACGAAACCACAGCCATTACAAGCTATTTTTATTTTGCATTACTTAGTTGAAAATTCAAAGTTCAAATCTCTAATAGGGATTAATTTAGCTGATTTATATATGCGAACACTATATTTTTTGCCGCTGCTTATGTTTTTCTTTTCTCCTGCCTGCGCCAACAAGGAGCAAGCGCCGGAGCAGCAAGAGAAAATTCCCGCGCTGCTGTCGGCAGCTCCGGCAGCGGGTAGCTTAGCGCCGCTTTCTACGGCGCAGGCAACGCTCATTTTCGACGGTAGGATAGGCGTTGTTGACAAAGCGAAAATAACGCTAAATAGCCATCCCGTTCAAGACGCTTCGGCAAAAAATGACACCCTGTCTGTTCTGCTGGGAGCATTGGAAGAAAAAACAAGCTATACGTTAGCTATTGCAGCGGGCGCTATCAAGGCCATCCCCGGCGTGATGAATACCGAGGCCATTAGCCTCACGTTCGCCACCGCAGAGGCGCCGCCCATGCCGCCTGCGCCGGTTGCGTCCGGCTCTTCGCCCGAAGCACAAAGCGTGTATGCGTTCCTGAAAGAAAATTACGGCAAAAAAATCGTGTCGGGCGCTATGGCCAACGTCAGCTGGAACATCAGCGAAGCCGAATGGGTGCACCGGCATACCGGCAAGTACCCCGCGCTGAACGGATTCGACTACATCCACCACCGCGAGGCGTGGATAGACTACGCCAACACGCAGGTAGTGGAAGACTGGTGGAGCAACCGCGGGCTGGTCGCCATCTGCTGGCACTGGAATGTGCCCACCGCGCAGGGTAGCGCCACCTGCGCATTCTACAAGCAGGGCAGCGGAACGCCTTCTACCTCCTTCGACATTTCCAAGGCCGTGCAGGACGGAACGTACGAAAACAGCGTGGTGAAAGCCGACATGGAGGCCATTGCCGGCTACCTGCTCCTGCTGAAGCAAAAAGACATTCCTGTGCTGTGGCGACCCCTGCACGAAGCTGCCGGCGGGTGGTTTTGGTGGGGAGCAAAAGGCGCTACGCCGCTCAAGGCGCTTTGGCGGATGATGTTTGAGACCTTTGAGGCCAAGGGGCTGAACAACCTCATCTGGGTGTGGACGGCCGAGCCAAACGACGACGATTGGTATCCGGGCGACGAGTATGTGGACATCGTGGGGCGCGACGTTTACAACAAAGCGTCAGCGTCGGCTATGGCAAGCGAATACGCAACGCTGAAAGGCCGCTTCCCCAACAAAATTGTCACGCTGAGCGAATGTGGCAGCGTGGCAGGCCTCGCGGAGCAGGCGGCGCAAGGCGTACGCTGGTCGTGGTTCATGCCGTGGTATGACTACAACCGGACAAGCAACCCCGGCAACGCCGCCTTTGGCAGCGCAGAGCACATGTACGCCCCCGCTGCATGGTGGAGCAACGCTTTCAGCGACCCGAACGTGCTGTCGAGGGACGAAATGCCGGAGCTAGCGAAGAAATTTTGAATTTTGAATTCTAAATTTTGAATTGAGCTCACGACCCGCTGGCACGGGCGACATTGCATGTAGAGACGCGGCATTGGCACGTCTCTACAACGGGTGGCATGACCACGTCTCTACGAAAACGCTGCTTTTTTAGCCCATTTTTATCGGGCAAGCGCAGGGGTAAGCAAGGGAAAGTTCTTTGAAATGTTGAGGGATTATTAAAAACTTTGTATCTTTGCAAAAATAAATTCAGCAAGCTATGGCCGTAGATATGACCTACAACTTCCGATGGGACACCGAACCTACCGACGAGCAATTAGAGCAGCTGATGCGCGAGGTAGGCGAAGAAGCACGCGACCGTTGGGAAAAAGCAGATAAGGAGTTCTGGCAAAATTTTCACAAAGAAATGCTGCTGGCGGAAGAATGGATGAAATCTCGAAAAAATGAAACCTAAGTTGCTTATTGTAGCAGGCCCCAATGGGTCGGGAAAAACATCGGTAACTTCCAAAATCCTCCGGCACGAATGGGTAGAGGGATGTGTATATATCAACCCCGATAACATCGCCCGCGACCTTTACGGCGACTGGAACTCTCCCGAGGCGGTGATGAAGGCGGTACGCTATGCCGAAGAACGGAGAGAAGCATGCTTGAGGAACGGAGAAGATCTCTTATTCGAAACTGTGCTATCGGCAAAAGACAAGCTGGATTTTATCGCCAAAGCAAAAGATTTGGGCTACTTTATCCGGTTGTTTTTTGTAGGAACTAACCATCCGATAATAAACGTCCAACGCATTGCCAAGAGGGTAGTAGAAGGAGGTCACGACGTTCCTGTCTCGAAAATCATGAGTAGATACTCCAAATCAATCGCCAACTGTGCACAAGCAGCCATGCTTGCCAACCGTCTTTACGTATACGACAATTCCATAGAAAACACTTTCCCAACGCTGCTCTTCAGGGCAGCAAATGGCGCGGTGGAGAAAACCTACACCGAAATCAACGCGTGGGCTAAAGAAATCCTGCACGTAATACAAAAATAGCAATCCCGAAACAAAAATATTACAGAAAATTTTGATTTTTGAATTCTAAATTTTGAATTGGCCTACTAGCAACCTACTGGCGCGGCAGGTAGAGGCGCGGCATGGCCACGTCTCCACGAAAACGCTGTATTGTAG
>JAIRXY010000256.1 GCA_031268055.1 Prevotellaceae bacterium
CCACCGACAACGCCGCCATGATTGCCATTGCGGGGCGCTTTAAATACCTCAACGGCGAAACTGCAAGCTTGGATATCGCGCCGTTGGCAAGAATGTAGCGGGAAATTTTGAATTCTGAATTTTGAATTTTAAATTGGCTTGCGCCACCATTTGTCCGCATTATGCACACCATCAGCTATCGTATGCCATGACGACGATAGAAACCTCATTTTCACCTCATTTTAACAACAAAATAACCTCATTAACAATTGATTACACATACGACATGCAACCTCATTACCTCATTGCGGGGTTGACGTTGCGGATATATTCATATGTCGTCTTTTAATGAGGTAATGAGGTTGGGGAATTTTTGCTATCCATTTGCGCGACTGAGGTTATTTTGTTGTTAAAATTAGGTGGAAATGAGGTTGCTGAGCTGGCTGATAACCCGCGAACGGGTGAAATCTCGGTAGCCCGACGTGCAACGTCGGGGCAATGGAGCGCCCCACCACCCTTTGTCTGAATCAGGATTTACAGGATTTGAGATTTAGCAGGAATTCATTCCAATCAAAAAAAAATTCTCCACACGATTTATGCTGGCTGGCAACCCGGAACGAGTTAAATCTCGGTAGCCCGACGTGCAACGTCGGGTTTACGGAACGCCCCAACCATCACCGGAGCAGCAAAGCAACCATTTTGCTCGAATCGGGAGTCTCAGGATTTCGGGATTGGCAGGATTTCATTCCAATCAAAAAAATCATTCCAAAATCATCCCCACAATGATGTGCAAAAGTTTTCTTCGAAAATTAGTCTTTACGGCGTGAACGCTTGTTTTGCCCGCTACCTGCTTCGTGCCGCAAAAAATATTTTTCAACAGGCTCCGCTGCCATATAGCTATCTATCAATCTGGACGTTGGGTATTCGCCCATGCTGTCGGCCTTTACCTTGATAAAGTTGGTGGAAAGGAAGTAGGGAATTGTTTTTACCTCTATAATGTAAAACTGCGTGTAGAGATGCTGATGGCTCAGCACATGCTTTAATCGCGGCGAAATGTGCAGCACCGTGGGCTTCACGTTGCCAAACATTTCTTTCCACTCTTGCGTTTTCTCCAGCGACTTTAGCGATGTGCTGCCGCCTGTTTCTATCAGCGGAAACTCGTATAGCGAGTGCCATATATCCTTCCCGTCGCGCTGACGGATGAAGGTATCGCCCTTGTGCCGTATCATCAGGTAGGCAAAGTAGCGGTTGGTGACCTTTATCTTTTTGCTTTTGGCGGGTAGCAGCGCAATGGCGTTGTTGCGAAAAGCGTAGCAAACATCGGATACGGGGCAATCGCCGCAAAGCGGATTTTTGGGCATACACAGCGTTCCGCCAAAGTCCATAATGGCTTGGTTGAAGAGGGCAGAGCGCTGCTTGTCGAGCTGCTCGAACGATATTTGGTAGAGCTCCTTCTGTCCGTTCGGCGTATCGATGGGGGTGAATACGCCAAATATGCGCGACCAAATGCGGTACACATTTCCGTCAACTGCCGGACGTGGAATGTTGAACGCAAAAGCGCCAATGGCCGAGGCCGTATAATCGCCTACGCCGCGCAGGGAGCGTAGTTTTTCGTAGGTATCGGGGATTTTTCCGCCGTGCTCGCTCATCACCTGCTTTGCCGCCGCGTGCATGTTGCGCGCGCGCGTGTAGTATCCCAACCCTTGCCACACGCGCATCACGTCGTCGAGCGGAGCGTCCGCCAGCGACTGTATGGTAGGAAAGGCTTGCAAAAAGCGGTAGTAGTAGTCCAGCCCTTGCGCCACGCGCGTTTGCTGCAAAATAACTTCGGAAACCCAAATAGCGTATGCGTCCTTGGTTTTGCGCCAAGGCAAATCGCGACGATTAGGCTCGTACCATGCAATAAGTTTATCGGAGAAAGAGCTCAATTCAAAAAAAAATCAATGCTTGCTGCACGACAGGCAGCGGTTTTCAATTTTCGGCTTTCCACTCTTTCAGCGTTTCGCCGTTGTCGTTCACAATTATTCTGCGGAATTTTTCGGGCAGCTGAGGTTGTGCAGGCATTGGGCACGCTCCATTTACGGTGCGCTCAAAAGCGCCGTCCTTTTCCTTCTTGATGTTACCGTCGATGTACTTTACGAGCAGGTAGGCGTCCAGCTGCTGCCAGCGCGCCATTAGTTTCTCGGCGCGGCTTACCGACAGCTCCGTGAGCATGGCAGCTTGTTGGTCGGGGCTGGGGAGCTCCTGCGCTTGCCGAATTGCCAAATCTACTACTTCCAGAGATTCCTCCTCCAGCTCCCGCTGCACCTTTATGATGTCGGCGCTCATGGCGTCGTAGCGCGAGTAGGCAAAGTTGGTCACTCGGTTAAACAGCCAGAATGCCGCGGTGGGCGAGTAGGTGAGCATGTCGCCGTTGCCCACGGCAAAGCACTTTGGCGCTTCGGTAGAGCAGCTGAAAATGGGCGTGAGGCACGATGTGGCCGCGTCGTCAACGCCAAACCAGAGGACGCCTCCGGTGCGGGGCGCGCGGCTCTCGGCAACAAACCAGAATCCTGTTTGCTGGGTGGCGGTTGCCCGCTCGTGTATGTAGCCTATGCTATCGAGCTCCCACGACATTGGCCGCCAGCGGTAGGGGCAGGCGTACGCGCCCGCGCCTACGTCTGTGCGCATGTTCATGGGGGTGTCCTCGTAGTGGTCGCGCATGGCCGCAGCAATGTCGTCTACGCCAAGCTTGCGGTTGGGTTTTACGTACAGCGGCATGCGGCGCTTGAGGTTGTGCCCCATAGCGTAGTCGAGGTACGGCTGCATCTCGTCGTTTACATCCTTAAAGAACGACCACACGCGCGCGTCGCAAAAGCGCGCACCGCCAAAATCAACGGGGTTGTAAGTGTCGGAGAACGAAAAATCTTTATCAGCTCCGCTGAAGTAGCCGCAGGCGCGGGCAAATTCAATCACGTCATCGGCGTAAACAACCTCCGCGCTTGGCGGAAAATTCTTGTTCATTTGCTTTGCGGTGATAGATTTTTTTCCGTCGGCAAGGGGAAAAGTCTGTATGCGCGCTTGGTTGGCGTGTCCGCTCACGTATCCGTCGGGGATGCGCACGGCAACCCATACAGCGCCCTTAGCAAACGGTTTGCCCTTGGCATTTTTAACCTCACGGCTGCTCTTACCCACCATTTCAAATATCCATGCCTCATTGGGGTCGGCAATAGAGAAAGATTCTCCCTCGGAGCAGTAGCCGTGCTTTTCTATCAGGTTGGCAATGGTTTTTATTGCCTCGCGCACGGTTTTGGCTCGCTGAAGCGTGATGTATATGAGGCTTCCGTAGTCCAGCAAGCCCAAGGTATCGTGCAGCTCGTGGCGCCCGCCAAAGGTAGTTTCGCCAATGGCCAGCGCGTGCTCGTTCATGTTGCCTATCACGTTGTACGTTTCTTCGGGCTCAGGAATTTCGCCCAGAAATTTCTTGCTGTCCCACTCGTACACCTTACGCATAGCGCCTTTTTCGTGCGTTGCCGCCGGGTAGTGGTACAGCTCGCCGTACAGCACGTGCGAATCGGCAGAGTAGGAGACGAGGCACGCGCCGCTCTTTGATGCTCCACGGGTTACAATAAAGTTGGTGCAGGCAAATACCTGACAAGCGGCGGCACAGGCCAAAATGACGGTGGTGAAAATTTTTTTCATTGCAAAAATAATGTCTTGTTTTGTTACGGGTTGAGATATTAGCTAGCTGTCAACCACCAATTCAGCTGAGTAAATTTAAGTAGCGTGAGGTAAAGTAGGCTTAGTTAAGGGTTGCTTTTTCTGCAGTTTTCTACTACGCAAAGTCACATAAAAAACCACAAAGGAATACTTACCAATTTAGCTGTTTTTCATTACGGTAAGTATTCCTTTGGAGGAATCAACGCAAATCTTTATCCGTGATGGCAAGGAAAAAGTTAGCCAAATAGAGTGGCACGTATTGCTGCAAATAAGAATAGCAGCAAAATCAAATCGATTACTGAAATCACAAGGCCTGTTATTGCAAGCCCTCTTGGACTTTTCAAAACGCCAACAAACGACAGGATGAGGCCGATTGTCCACAGCACCCAGCCTAACACGGGTATCCATCCAAAAAATATTGCAATCAAGGCCAGCACAAATCCGGCAGTCCCCACGCCATTTGACTCGCTTGTAGCTTGATTGATAATGATTGTTTGTCCTTGCTCTTTGCTTTGTATCTCCGACAT
>JAIRXY010000297.1 GCA_031268055.1 Prevotellaceae bacterium
AACAACAGCAACAGCAGCGAAAGCAGCGACGACGACAGAAGCCACAACTGCAACAAAGGCAAATGCTAAGAAAAAGAGAAGAGAACCTCGGGCATGGTACATTGCAGACGGGGTAAAAATACCGCTGGAGGAGTTTTTGAAAGACGAGCCCAAATATACGGGAATATCAAGGCTGGATGTACTGAAAAAACAAGGTCGCTATCCTTTAATAACAAAAATTTTGGATATGCGGGCTGTAATGAAGTAAAGCTATGGAACGTCGCTACCTTTTGGATACCCATATTGTAATCTTTTTTCTTTGTAACCCAAGAGAGCTGAATAGAAGGGTGTACGATATACTGAGCGATTACAATAATTTATTCTATGTGAGCACGGTTTCCATAAAGGAAATCATTCATTTGTACAACATACGCCACTTTATCTACCCCCACAAAAGGACACAACGACCCCAATGACCATGTCATTATTTCGCAAGCTATCACGGAACACATGATTTTAATCAGCTCCGACCAACAGCTTGAGCAATATTCCACTCAAAAGTTGCGCTTCGTTTTCAGCAAACGGTAAATGCAGCATTGCATGCACTTTGCCGAAGCTTTCGACGAACAAATTGTCTATGCAGTGCGTAGACAATTGACATGGACTCCTTACTTTGACGCTACCCTCTACTGATGAGCTGTTTTTTTACACAAATAACGGCAGCCAAAAAAAAAGGGGATATAATAGTTGTGAATTTGGAAAAAAAGTATTTGCTTTGCCCCGACAAAATCATGAAATCACCGGTGCGCTACTTCACAGAGCTGTACTTCAATGCGGCGTGGCTTTGCCGCGTGTAGGGTATAATTTTTGTTTTCGGCGCTCCGCTTTTTTTGTATGCAATGAAGCTTACTTTTCTTGGTACCGGAACTTCGCAGGGCGTCCCCATGATAGGCTGCGGCTGCCGCGTATGCCGCTCTACCGACCCGCGCGACAAGCGCCTGCGCACGTCGGCGATGGTTGAGGTCGACGGCGTTACGCTGGTGATTGACGCAGGCCCCGACTTTCGCGCGCAGATGCTCCGCGAGCAGGTGGCGCGCGTGGACGCCATCCTGCTGACGCATGAGCATACCGACCACGTTGCTGGGCTGGATGACGTGCGGGCATTCAACTACTTCATGGGCTGCCCCATGCCCGTGTACGCCGAGGAGCGCGTACAGCGCGCCGTGCAAAGCATATTTGCGTACGCTTTTGACGAAAACAGGTACCCCGGCTCGCCCGAAATTGAGCAAGTGGCTATTGGGGCTAACCAGCCGTTTGAGATTCGTGGGGTGCGCGTAACGCCCATACGCACCATGCACGCACGGCTGCCGATATTGGGGTTTCGCGTGGGCAGCCTAGCCTACATTACCGACGCCAACTTTGTGAGCAGCGCATCGAAGCTGCTGCTGCAGGGGTGCGAGGTGTTGGTGGTTAACGCTCTACGGAGAGAGCTGCACCCCTCTCACTTTACGTTAGCCGACGCTTTGCGCCTGATAGAGGAGGTAAAGCCTGCCCGCGCCTACCTCACTCACGCCTCGCACCAGCTGGGCTTGTACGCCGAAGTACAGCCTATCCTTCCCCCAAATGTTACGCTCGCTTACGATGGATTAAAGATTGTAGGGTGATGCCGCAGGTTAGCTGATTCTACCCGTAGAAATCAACCAAAAGCAGATGCCATAAAGCAATAAGCCGTAAGCCTGCTTTTACGCATGGCTTACGACTTATGTCTTGTGAAAATTACTATACCAAAAGGGGAGGGCTACTTTGCCAGCTGCAAGCCTTTGAGCTTATCCCACGCACCTCTTGTGAAGTCGGGAACTTTTACCGGCGCCGAGCTGTTGGCAACGGAGATTTTGGAGAGCTCCGTAATAGCCGACCACTCTGCTGCGTCGTACACATCCTGATCCAAGGGCAGACCGCTGCGGAGGCAGTGTATCAGGCGGTAATCCATGATGAAGTCCATACCGCCGTGGCCACCTACCGTTTTTGCAAATTCGCCTACCTCCTGCACGATAGGATGCGCGTAGATTTGCAGCAGGCTATCCATTTGGGGCTGGCTCAGGGCGCTGTGTGCGTTAGGCTCCAAGGCGATGGAGCGCCTGGGGTACTTCTGCGCGAAGCCTTTTGTTCCCGATACCGTGTGCAGGCGGCTGTATGGGCGAGGGCTGGCCACATCGTGCTGAATCAGGATAGATTTACCCTTGGCGGTTTTCACCAGCGTAGTGTTCATGTCGCCTTGCTTGTAGGCTGCTTTTGCCTGCTCCGAATCTTCGCCAAAGCGTCCCTTGGCATACTCGGTCATGTTGAACTGGTTGGAGGACAACGAAACAAGGTACTCCATCTTGTCGCCGCGGTGGATATTCAGGATTTGGCAGATGGGGCCTAAGCCGTGGGTGGGATAGAGGTTGCCGTTGCCCTCTATGTTCTCTTTCAAGCGCCAGTAGTCCCAGTAGCCTTTCAGCCCGGGGCGCTTGGCTTTTTCGCTCTCGCCTGCTTTTCCCGCTCCCGGCTGGTAAGACTCGGAGGAGCTAAGCCGCTCGTTGAAGTTGAGGTCTCTCAGATCGTGAATGTAAGCGCCCTCTACGTGCACCACCTCGCCGAGCAGCCCCTGCTGCGCCATATTCAGCGTTGCCATTTCGAAGAAATCGTAGCAGCAGTTCTCCAGCTGCATGCAGTGCTTGCGGGTTTTTTCGGCGGTGTTGACCAACTGCCAGCATTCGTCGATGGTGCGCGCGGCGGGCACCTCAATGGCCACGTGCTTGCCGTGCTCCATAGCGTAAACCGCAATAGGCGTATGCAAACTCCAGTGGGTGCAGATGTAAATCAGGTCAATGTCGTCCCTGTCGCAAAGCTGCTTCCACGCATCTTCGCCAATGTACTCGTCGGCCTTGGGCAAGCTCTTCTTGGCCAAGCTCTCCTGAACTCTGTCGAGGTTGTACTGCTCCAAATCGCAGATGGCCTTTATCTCTACCCCTTCGATGTAGGTAAAGCGGTTAACAGCGCCAGGCCCCCTCATGCCCAGCCCAATGAACCCAACGCGAACGGTTGGTATAGGGTCGCAGCGTAGCGCAAGAACGTCAGCTTGTCCGGCAGGGCGCGCAGGCTCTGCCACTGTGATTACGCCTCCATTTTGGCA